>DAHVYL010000009.1 GCA_027327685.1 Candidatus Woesebacteria bacterium | reverse complement strand
ACATGCCGAGCAAAACGCAATTTGTCAGGCCGCCAAAAGAGGTGTTCCGATAGACGGTGCCACAGTCTATTGCCGGATGACCCCGTGCAGGATTTGTGCAATGCTTTTGATCAACTCCGGAGTTAAGCGCGTTTATGCAGAAAGAAAATATCATACGGGAGGTGAATCCGAAAAGATGTTTAAGAAAGCCGGCGTAAAAATCAGGTATAAATTCAAGGAATTGCAGCAATACGCCAATCAGAAGAGTTAATTCTTTTCCTCTTTTTTAGGACTTCTCCAGGAAGCGTATTTACACTCCGGGTAACGGGAGCATCCGAAAAACTTTCTGCCTTTTGAAGTTTTTTTAATAATTACATCACCGATTTTGCACTCGGGACAACCGACTCCGACCTTTTCCAAATATTTTTCCGTATACTTGCAGTCGGGAAATCTGGAACAGGATATGAATTTTCCGAACCTGCCAAGGCGGATGACCAATTCTCCTTCTTTACACTCCGGACATTTTTTACCAAGCTTTTCCGTTTCAATTTTTACCCTTTTGGCTTTTTTATCAACAGTTCCGATTTTCTTTTCGAGCGGCCTAAAAAATTCTTTAATTACGCCTGTCCATTTTGTCTCACCGTTTGCGACCCTGTCCAAATCGTCTTCCATCCCGGCAGTAAACTTATATTCAAAAATGTCGGGGAAATTACCGATCAGAAAATCGTTTACCGCCTCTCCTATGGTTGTAGGAGA
This sequence comes from Candidatus Woesebacteria bacterium, assembly GCA_027327685.1. Classification (GTDB taxonomy): domain Bacteria; phylum Patescibacteriota; class Microgenomatia; order UBA8517; family UBA8517; genus UBA8517. Next base: position 11,165 of record DAHVYL010000009.1, on the reverse strand, counting down.
AAATTTCCCTTCCGACTTCTCCACATAATTCCTGACTTGTATTGTTGAAATTGTGGGTGCATAGGTCGAAGGCCTGCCTATTCCAAGTTTTTCCAGGGTTTTAATAAGGGATGCTTCGTTATATCTTGCAGGCGGCAGTGTAAACTTTTGGTCCCCCCATGTTTTTATTAGTTTCAGATCCTCAGCTTTGGAAACTTCCGGCAATCTAACCGTTCCATCAACATCCAGCCTCGCCGGAATTACTTTTCTCCAACCGTCAAATTTCATAATCTGCCCGCCGGCTCTTAACAGGTATTCCCCGGGAGTAGCTTCAACATCAATTACCGTTTCATCGTATAAACTCGGATTCATCTGACACGCCGTAAACCTTGACCAAATCAGCTTATAGAGACGGTTTCCGTCTTGGGGCTCATGGCCGGTAATCGACTGACGGTTAATGTTTGTAGGGCGTATTGCCTCATGGGCTTCCTGGGCCACTTTTGAAGCGGTTTTGTAAAACTTGGGAGAGGCGGGCAAATAATTTTTTCCATACTCCTTCTCAATAAACTTTCTGGCACCCTCAACGGCCTGTTTTGAAAGGTTAAATGAATCCGTTCTGTGATAGGTAATAAGACCCTCCTCGTAAAGTTTCTGAGCAATAGACATTGTTCTTTTGGAAGACCAGCCGAAAATTCTGGCAGCGGCTTGGGTCATAGTAGATGTGGTAAACGGCGGATATGGAGCTTTAGAAACTTCTTTTTTCCTGACATCAAGAACTTTATACCCGGCTTTCCCCAAATCGGAAATAATTTTATCTGCATCGACCTTGCTCTTGATTTCTGCAGTTTTTCCCCCAACCTTGATTAGCTGCACCGTAAACTTATTTTTTTCCTCCTCGGTCCTGCCTTTTACTTCCGAAAATATTTCCCAATATTCCTCCGACTTAAAAGCTTTAATTTCTCTTTCTTTTTCTACAATAAGACGGACCGCAACCGACTGCACCCGCCCTGCGGAAAGACCACGCCTAACTTTCTTCCAAAGAAGCGGTGAAAGCTTGTAGCCTACAAGCCGGTCGAGTACTCTTCTGGCAATTTGGGCATCAACCAGATTTCCGTTGATCTCGTGAGGGTCGGCAAGCGCTTCTTCCAAAGCCTCTTTGGTTATTTCATGAAAGGTAATGCGTTTTGTTTTAGAATCTGAATTAAGGATATCCTGGACATGTTGGGCAATCGCTTCTCCTTCACGATCAGGATCCGTTGCCAAATAGACAACTTTTGCTCTTTTACCTTCGGACTTGAGTTTTTTGATTATATCTTTTTTCTTGGGTATGTCGGCAAAGTCCGGTTTAAAATTATTCTCCACATCAATACCGAGTTTGCTTTTGGGTAAATCCTTTATGTGTCCCGCAGTTGCTTCAACCGAATACTCACCCCCGAGAAACTTCCCGAGAGTCTTGGCCTTGGTCGGCGACTCGACAATAATTAAATTCATATGTAGTCAGTCTAACAGAAATTCTATAAATTTACCCCCGGCTATTTTAGCAAACCTGTCAAATTCCGCTTTGTAATTGGTGAATCTCATCTTTTTCCCATTTCTCCTACAACCGAAAAATCTATACCGAATTCTTCCAGGACGTCTTGAACCTCCGTTGCCATCTTTGCCCCATTCTTTAATAGGTATAGCGGCGCACCCGAAAGCGGTGAGGTAATTTGTCCCGGAACCGCCAAAACCGTTTTTCCCTGTTGAGCGGCGTGGGATGCCGTCAAAAGTGTTCCGCTTTTTTCCGCTCCCTCAATCACAAGAACACAACCGGAAAGTCCTGAGATAATTCTATTTCTTAATGCAAAATTGGAAGGTAGTGCGGGGTGTCCTGGAGGATATTCACTGATAACCGCTCCACCCTTTTTAACAATTTCCTCGGCCAGATCCCTGTTTTCGGGCGGGTAGACACTGTCAAGCCCATTTCCCAAAATAGCCACGGTAAGCCCCCTCGCGGAAAGACAGGCTTTATGTGCGGCAGTATCCACTCCACGGGCCAATCCCGAAATAATCGTAACGCCAAAACCGGCGAGCTCCCTCGAAAACTTTTCGGTTACCTCCCGCCCATAGGGTGTCATTTTTCTTGTTCCGACTATTGCAACTGAGCCTGCCTTGAGTCCTTTGAGAGAACCCTTATAGTACAAAACCGCCGGAGCGTTATCCAAATTTTTCAGAGCTTCCGGAAAATCCTTGTCCAAAAAGGTAGTAACTTTTATGTTTAGTTTTGATAGTTTTTCAAAATAGGACTTGATATTAAAACTTTTTCTGAAGCTGACAAACTCCTCGACTTTCTTTTCCGGCAACCCGATATCAATGAAGCTTCCGGGGCTACTTTTCCAAGCTTTCTCCGCAGTCCCAAAATACGAATAAATAAGCCTGACCCTCAAAGGCCCGAAATAGGTAAAAGCAGAGATTGCAGTTAAATATTTGCTTTCGGTCACACCACTAATAGCGTAGAACGAAAAAAGGGAAAGGGGAAGTGCAAAAAACTTTACTCTTAGTTTTTAGTTTTCCGACTTAAATGAAGTGAAGTAGTAGTCGGCAATTTTACGGGCCACTGGACCCGCTTCCGAAGATCCTTGTCCTCCTTTTTCGATGAGAACCGTTGCAACTATTTGGGGCTTATCTATGGGTGCAAAAAAAGTGAACCAGGCATGGGGAGTCCCGTCCGTACTGACTTCCGCAGTTCCTGTCTTGCAGGCAATGTTAACCCCCCCGTGTTTTTCCCTGAAATTAAAAAAGGTATAGGCCGTACCGCCTTCGGTGCAGGCGTCCTCCATACCTTTTTTGACCAAATCCAGGTTGGCCTGAGAAACTTTTAACTTGCGGCAGATGGGATTTTTATACAAATTAAATTTTGGCTGACAGAGTGCACCCCCCGAAGAAATGGCAGAAATGTAGGTATTTATTTCTATGGGACTTACGGAAACGTCTCCCTGTCCTATCGACATATGATAGGTGTTACCCAAAAACCACGACTCGTTTTTGGTTTGTTTTTTCCATTCGGGGGTCGGTATGAGTCCTACCACCTCTCCGGGAATATCAATTCCCGTCAGACTATCAAGACCGAAGGTTTGGGCCCATTTTGCCATCTTTTCAGGCCCGACCATTTGCCCAATGGTATAAAAGAAGGTGTCCGTAGAACGGGCAAGTGCTCTGGCCAGATCGACAGACCCTTCTGTTCTTCCGTATTCGGTAAAATACCAGTTTGTGTAGGAGTAATTATTTATTGTGATGACACCCTGGTCGTTATAGATGAAATTTTTATCGATTGATCCTTCCTCAAGAGCCGCAACCGCAACAAGCGGTTTAAAAACAGAGCCCGGGTGAAAAGTGCCGCCTATCACCCTGTTGAAGAAAGGCAAATCCTGATCATTCAGTAAAGAGCTTATTTCATTACTGTTGCCTTTATTGATGAACATGTTCGGATCAAATGCGGGATATGAATAGAAAGCTAAAATTCTCCCCTCTGCGTCGGTAGCCACGACAGCCCCCTTTTTACCGTTCATCTCGTTTGCAACCTCGGTTTGAAGCCCGTAATCGATAGAGGTTTGTAAGTCGCGTCCCGGGATCGGATCTTTCCTGCCGAGAATTCTTATCTTTAGACCCGCCGCATCAACCTCGATAATTTCCTCACCGGGCGTTCCTGAAAGCAGACATTCATAAGACTCCTCCAGTCCTGTTTTCCCAATCAAAGAATCGGGGTGCCTTGGGCCCTTCTCCGGACAATCCGGATTAATCTTTCCCACCTCTTTTTCATTAACCCTTGCCAGATACCCCAAAGCATGAGGAAATTTATCTCCCATAGGGTAGAATCTTTTGTAGTCAGTCACCATCTCCTCATCAGTTGCTCCTGTCAGGTTGTCCGTTAGTGTAAAACCGCCGGCTTCCGTAAATTCAATCCGTTTTTTGACCTCGACACTGCCGGCCAGAACCTCACCGCCTTTTCCCAAAATTTTTCCCCTCGGAGCCGGTATAATAACCCGCCTGATTCTGTTTTCTTCCGAAAGATTTCGGAAGTAATCTCCCTTTATAATCTGAACCTCAATTAATTTTGCAAAAAGGATCAAAAATAAAAGGATCAAAGTTCCTCTTAAAAACCAGGCTAACCAGGATTGAGATTTTGCAGAAGATAGCTTTTCCATAAACAAAATTGGCCAGAGAAAAAGGGTCCGGTTTGATTTATTTTACAACCCTTTCGTAACCCTTATTCTTTTTAATAACCCGTTGTCCTCAAGACAGAATCCACAACCTCTGACAACACAGGTCAAAGGATCCTCGGCAATCCAAACCGGCATTTTAGCAGCTTCGGAAACGGCCTTATCTATACCGGCAATGAGAGATCCTCCGCCTGCCAGGATTATCCCTCTTTCCATGATATCACTGGTCAGCTCCGGAGGGGTTTCCTCGAGAGTATCAACAATGTTGCTGATGATTTCCTGAACAATCGGACTTAGCGCCTCCCGGACCTCTTCACTCGTAAGTTTGATTGATTTCGGAAGTCCCGTTTCAAGATCGCGCCCGCGTACAACGCTAAATCTTTGTTCCTTTTTGGAATCTTTCTCCATAGCGTCTGCCTCGGCCGCCCCTATTCCTATTTTTACAGCTTCCGCCGTCGGCTGCCCCAAAAGAAGCGAGTATTTTAGACGGACATAATTGATAATAGCCTCGTCCATTTCATCGCCCGCAATTCTAATGCTCCTGCCCAAAACTATTCCTCCCAGGGAAATAACCGCAATTTCACTTGTTCCGCCTCCGATGTCGACAATAAAGCTTCCCTCGGGTCCGTCTATGGGAAGACCGGCCCCAATTGCCGCTGCCATGGGTTCTTCTATTAAATTTGCCTCTCTTGCTCCAGCGTCAAGGGCTGCTTCGGCAACGGCTCTTCTTTCCACTTCGGTCACACCGGATGGAATGCCTATTATGACTCTAGGTCTCGGAATTTGGGGAAAGGTACTTCCGGATTCATGAACTTTTTTAATGTAGTGGGAAAGCATAGCCGCGGTTGCATCAAAATCGGCAATCACGCCGTCTTTTAAAGGTCTTACCACATCGATCATGGCAGGAGCTCTTCCCGTCATTTTTTTTGCCGAGGCTCCTATTGCCAAAATCTCTTTTGTTTTTTTATGTCTGGCAACAACCGAGGGTTCTCTTATAACAATTCCTCTTCCTTTTATGTAAACCAGGGTATTTGCGGTTCCCAAATCAATACCGACATCATGTGAGAACATTCCCAAAAGTCTATCAATGGGATTTATAATTTTCATAATGGTAGCAACAGGAGTATACCTATTTACCGAAAAGATGCAAAGGGTTTCCGGCCGTATGCTACAATTTAGATTGTGAAGTCTTCCCAAAAAATAATTTTATCTTTATACGGCATTTTGTTTTTTCTGGTTCCTTTAATTCTTTGGCCCTACACGTCGGAGCTTTTCGAATTTAACAAAATGATTGTCGTATATCTTCTGACGACTCTCATTGTATCTGCCTGGATAATGAAAATGATCTCGGAAAGAAAATTCATCTTTCGTCGCACAATGTTAGATATTCCTCTTCTTGTTTTTCTGGGGTCGCAAATAATTTCAACGCTGCTTTCAATTGATCCTTTAACATCCCGGCTGGGGTATTACTCAAGATTTAACGGGGGTTTAGCCTCCACCGTCTCCTATCTCCTCCTCTATTGGGCTTTCGTTTCAAACATAAGCAAAAAGGGTGCAAAAAAGCTTGTCAATCTCACACTTTGGTCAGGAGTAATCGTCTCGGCTTACGGCGTCCTGGAACATTTTGGGATTGATAAAGACATCTGGCAGCAAGATGTGCAATCCAGAGTCTTTTCCACACTGGGCCAACCCAACTGGCTTGCCGCCTGGATAGTAGCCCTAACTCCGATAACCTGGGCTCAAATTACTAAACAAAAGGAGAATAAAGTAGGCCTTAAATCGGTTATCCCCTATTTTCTTTCTACTCTTTTTTTTACCGTCCTTCTTTTTACCGGTTCCCGCTCGGGACTTTTGGGTTTTGGGGTCGCCGAAATTATATTCTGGGGACTTGTGTTTTTTAAATACAAGTTTAAATACATTAAGGAGTTTCTTGTCTCCAACATTATTCTTGTGATAATGGCGGTGCTTTTCGGAACACAACTGACTCCAAGTATTTTCAATGTAGTTGCCAGAAGCCAAAATAGCCAACCGGAGACTATCACACAAACCGGAGGAACCGCCCTGGAAACCGGCGGGACGGAATCCGGGATAATCCGTAAAATTGTCTGGCAAGGAGCAGTCGAGATTTGGAAGCACTACCCCATTTTCGGAACCGGTGTTGAAACGTTTGCCTATTCCTATTACCAATATCGCCCCGCGGCCCACAACCTGACATCGGAGTGGGACTATATCTACAACAAGGCACACAATGAATATCTCAATTTCATGGCCAACACCGGTACGGTAGGAATTCTTGCCTACTTGGTAGTGGTTGGTTTTGCCGTTTGTCAAATAATCAAGATGTACAAGCCACAAGAAGATTCCAAACAACCGAAAGGCCATAATTTGGAAATTGCGCTTTTGGCCGGATATTCCTCAATTCTTGTTACAAACTTTTTCGGTTTTTCGGTTGTTCCCATACAGCTTTTATTCTATCTCTATCCGGCATTTGCAATAATTTTCGTGAGTACAGACTTAGCAGAAAAAGAAGACCGCACAAGTCTTTCACCCAATCAAAAAATCTTGGGCTGGATTGTTGCCATCGGCGGACTGGGAGTGATTTTTACCATCTGCCGATACTGGTATGCTGATTATCTTTATGCAACCGGCACCAATTACGGTAAGGTAGGCAAACAGGACATGGCAATTCTGTATTTAAACCGTGCAATCAAACTGGCGCCGGGTCAAAGTGTTTATTTTGGCGAACTGGCCAGAGCCTATACCAATCTTGCCCTTGCATATAATAACCAAGAGGGAGGGACGGAAACCGCATCGCAGTTGGCAGAAGCTGCTATCGAAAGCTCCATAAAAGCAGTTAATCTTTCCCCCGCAAATGTGAATCTGAAGAGAGTCGAGTTTGGGGTTTTCGTTATGCTCTCGGCCCTAAACCCCAATTATCTTCTTAACGCAAGGGATATCTTGATTCCGGCAGTCACCCAGGCTCCGACGGATGCCAAACTTTCATATAATTTGGGACTGATTTATTCCAGGATAGGACAAAACGATTTGGCCGTTTCCGAACTCAGAAAAACTATTGAGCTAAAACCTAATTACAAGGAAGCCAGACTTGCATACGCGATTCTACTAATCGACGCCCAAAAGAATTTGGAGGCAAAAGAGGAACTTAATTATATTCTCACAAATATTGACCCGGCAGACTCCATGACAAAACAGTACCTGGAAAGCATCAAATAAAAGGCTTTTCCTTTTAAATGTGCCGATTTTTTGGTATAATTCAGGTGTGGTAGTCTTGTTCGGAAAAAATTAAACTTATATGATTAGAAAAGTGCTGCTTTCAAGCAATCCGATTTTACGCAGGAAATCGAAGCCTGTCGCCAAAATCGATAAAAAAACCAGAGATCTCATAAGAGACCTGAAAGATACATTGAATGTCCAGAAGAATCCCGAGGGCGTGGGTCTGGCAGCCCCGCAAATCGGAAAAAACTTAAGAATTTTTTTGGCAAAATATAAGAACTTTGAAAGGGTTGTCATCAATCCAAAAGTAATCGGAGTCAAGAATAAAGCCAGTTCTTCCAAATCTTCACGAAGCAAGAAAGAAATCCTGGAGGGATGCCTTTCTTTACCCTATTACTACGGGCCCCTTAAGCGCGCGCCTAAAATCACTATTGAATACCTGAACGAGTCGGGAGACTCCCTGACAGAGACGTTTGAAGGGTTCCATGCCCAAATAATCATGCACGAGATCGACCACTTGGAAGGCATCCTTTTTATAGACCATCTTTTAAGCGAAGGTAAACCTCTTTATAAAATCGAGGGTGATGAGTGGGAGGAAGTGGAACTGGTATGAAAATAGTTTTTTTTGGTACACCGGATTACGTTTTGCCCATCCTGAAGGCGGTCCATAAAAAGTTCGTCGCTGGCCCGGGCAAGTCCCCCATTGCCGCTGTAGTTACGCAACCGCCCAAACCCGTCGGTAGAAAACAAATCCTTGCATACTCACCAATTGATAAATGGGCGCATGAACATAAAATTCCCATCTATTATTCGGCAAATGAGTTGCTTGAAAATCCGCCGGATGGAAAAATCGGGATTTTGGCTTCCTATGGCGAGATTTTAAGAAAAGATGTCATAAATTCTTTTCCCCAGGGTATTTTGGTAATTCACCCATCCCTCCTTCCCAAATATAGAGGTGCATCCCCGGTTCCTGCTGCCATTGCCAATGGAGACGGCATAACCGGCCTTTCGATAATCAAAATGGACGAAAAAATGGATCATGGACCAATTGTCTCTCAATTTAAGGAGGAAATTTTACCCACCGATACTGCCGAGGCCTTAAGAGGAAGGCTTTTTGAAAGGTCGGCGGGACTGCTCATCGAAACACTGACTCCCTATATTCAGGGAAAGATCAAACCCAAAAAACAGAATGAGGGAAAAGCTACATTTACCAAAATACTGAAAAGGGAAGATGGTTTCATTGACATGGACACAAAAAGTCCGGAGGAGGCGGAAAGATTTATCAGAGCAATGCACTCCTGGCCTGGAGCCTGGACTTTGATAAGGCTAAAGGTTGGCGAAGAAAAATTGACAACCAAGCGGCTTAAACTTCTAAAAGCACATCTTGATCAAGGAAAATTGATCCTGGATGAAGTGCAGCTTGAAGGAAAAGGCCCCGTGTCCTGGAAACAATTTAAGGAAGGTTATAAGGAAGCGGCTTTTGTGACGGCCTGAGGTTTTTTAATTTTCCCGGTTTTTCTAAATTTGGAAATGCAACTTGCACAAAGCCTCATTTGGACACTCTTTCCGGAAACCCCAACCGCTATTTTTTGTAAGTTGGGCTTAAAGATTCTTGGTGTTTTTTGAGCTCTTTTTTTCCAGCGTTTACCAGCAACACCCCTGCCGTGAGTGCTTTGACGGCCATGAACTATTCCTTTTCCGCAATTGTCACAAATATATGCCATGATAAAAAGTAAAAGCTAAAATGCGAGGCGAAAATATCTCTTCGCTTTTCGCTTTTAGCCAGATTTGCATTATACTATTAACTACCTTAAACCGCAATGGATATACTAATTCCGATCCTTGGTATAGCGGGCTTTGCTTTGGCAATTATCGTGCATGAAGTTGCCCACGGACTTGTGGCGGAAAAGCTTGGCGACCCGACCGCAAGGCTCATGAAACGCCTTACCCTAAACCCCATTCCCCACATAGACCCTATCGGAAGCATTATTCTTCCCCTCACTCTTTTGCTGCTGCGCTCTCCTTTTCTTTTTGGTTGGGCAAAACCGGTGCCTGTTGACCCATATAATCTGCAGCATCCAAGGAAGGATATGGCTCTCATTTCCCTAGCCGGACCTTTGACCAACATAGCCTTTGCAGTTATTTTGTCGATCTTTTTGAGAATCTTTTTGGTAGTATTTCCAGGTGCAGGCATTTCTACGGTATTTTTTTACCTGATCCAATTCAATGTTGTGCTTGCTGTTTTTAATCTCATTCCGATTAATCCCCTTGACGGCGGAAAAATTCTGACAGGAATTCTGCCGGAGGAGAAAGCCCGTGCATTTAATAACTTTTTGGATAGATTCGGAATGATACTTATCTTGATTCTGATATTTCCCTCTTTCGGAGGTAGGTCTTTAGCTGCTATTATTACCGGTCCGATAATTAATTTTTTTCTCGAGATACTTATTCCGGGGTTTTCCTAAACACAGTTTCCTTGGTTTGACCGCCGTGGTATTATTATATTGACCCTGTCGATAGAAGATCTGGTTTTAATTTCCTGATCAAATAAAGTGCATCGGGAAAGCGGAGTCCGACCAAGGCTTTCATGCCGAAGAAGGCAGCTTACCCACCTGGATTATCCAGGAATGCAGCCAGGCTTTTAAAGGCGGGGTCAACTTTGCCTCAAATCCTTTCGAGGAACGATTCTATTGTGCTGAGATCAGGATTCGAACCTGAGTAGCCCTTTCGGACGCGAGATTTACAGTCTCGTGCGTTTGACCGCTCCGCCACCTCAGCTTTAAAACAAACCAGACCGACGTATTTAATGCGCCGCAGAGCCGAGGAAAGGATTCGAACCTTCAACCTTGCGCTTACAAAGCGCTTGCTCCACCGTTGAGCTACCCCGGCCTATATGCCCGTATTATATCCTATTCCGAGCGTATAATTCCATCCATTTCCTTCAAAGACGCGGGTTTCATAATTTGATATAATTGGCTTCGAGAAGCCTGGGTAGCTCAGTGGTAGAGCACGGACTTGGTAAGTCCGGGGTCGTGAGTTCAATCCTCACCTCAGGCTCAGATTACTATTCACTATTCAGATATAATCTGTTAGAATATCTCCATGGCAAAAAAGGGCGGTGCACGAGAAATTGTAGCTTTAGTTTGTTCCGTTTGTAAAAACCAAAATTACATTACAACCAGGAATAAAGTTAACATGGAAACAAAGGCAAAAAAGGGTTCAAAACTTGAGCTGAAAAAATATTGCTCGGCTTGCAGAAAAACACAACTTCACAAAGAAACTTCAAAACTTAAATAAGCTGAGTATTTAGGAAATCACCTGGTCAACAGCTCCCCGGATAAATCCCATATTTTTTTTGACTTCGTCACTAATCTCCCTGGTGAAATATTCGTCCAAACTCGATCCCAACACTGAGTATAGTCTTTCATTAGAAAGATCTTCATTTTTTATCAAAAATGTCTCACAAACCGCTTTCTTAAGGTTGTCAAATAGTACCGTGGAGCCGCTTTGGTAAAGAGAGACTACTCTATCCAAAACTATCACAGCCATATGACTCCTGACTTCCATACTTATGGGCGAGATCGTATAAGGTTTATCCAGTTTTTCGTCGATCAGACCGGAAGCAAAATAGCTGGCTCTGCCAAAAACTAAGAACTTTTCATCGTCATTCAAAAGCGCTGCCGACTGAAGTTTTTTACCGACAGCTTCATAATCAATTTGCGTCCCACGTTCCAGAGTTCCCATAGTTGGCAA
>DAHVYL010000008.1 GCA_027327685.1 Candidatus Woesebacteria bacterium | reverse complement strand
TCAGCTGTAGCCTTTTTTTCCAGAACTATTATCACAAGAAGATTTTACCATAAACAAGAGATGCCGTTTGAGGCTACGATATGATTTTGTATAAAAACTAATTGACAAAATATCTTTCATAACATTAAATGGTGACGTGACTAAAAGCCATAAAGATGAACATCTCTACAAAGTTTTTGCAGAAGCATTCCATGAAGTTGTAGAACCACACCTGGAGAATATTGAAAACAATCTGGAGAGTGTTGATTCCAGATTGGATAAAATTGAAATTAAACTAAATAAAATAGATAATCGTTTGGATAGACAAGGAGCGACTTTGGATCAACACGAAAAAAGAATTTCTTCCTTAGTGCAATAGTTTGCTTCTATGGAGCTACTTCCCTCCAGTTTGTCAGGTGGTGGAATTGCCGGCACTTTCCAAGTCTCTCTGTAAAACTATTCTCCTCATATGAAGCAAAGTCCCATCGCCTACATACCAATCCGATAATCAAGCTTCTAAGACAATCTTTCCTCGTTTGTAGAAAAAAGATGTTTGTTCCAGGTGATCAAAAAATCCAACCTCCCCCAAAAGAGAAAAGCCATTTAATGGAATGTCGTTGCTAAACACAATTGGGGTTGAGAAGTTAATACTTTCACCTTTGTTATAAATCATCAAATTTAAAACGGCCAAATAGCCGGTTAATTTCTGACTTTTTTTCACCAACTCCACCAAACATTATTGGCTTATCCATATTTAAACTCAATCCAAGATCTTTGGCATAGACAGATGAAAAACATTAAAATCGGCACCAGAGTCTATAAGAGCCGGAACATTTACAGCTGAACCTTTATAGGAAAGTCTGACAGGAATAATTGGCCTCTTGTGTGAGCCAATTTTGATATAATCAAACTTCAGTTTCTTCATCCAATGAAAGCTGTTAAATTTGACGGAACACGAAGAATATTTGGGACTTTATACCCCATTTTCTTAGCCTTTTGATAAACAAACGAGGAGGACTTACCTGATGCTACAACTTTAACAAAGCGGTCACCCATCGCTACCCACTTCCCTTTATATTTTTTATAAACCGGAGTTAAATCTTTAGTCATATCGTCCTAAGTATAACATAACATTTATGGAGCCACTTCCCTCCAGTTTGTCAGACGGTTGGCAAGTTCTATCGGGAATAAAAGCTCAAGATCCGGAGCATACTCAAACAATTCGGCCGGAGTGGTGGAGTTACTGGCACTTCCCAGATCTCTCTCCAAGACTATTCCCCCATATGAGGCAACCGTACCCCTTACCCAGAGTCTTGGGTCGGATTTTGCTCCTTCCGTGCCGGAAAAGAATTTATCATCGGCAACATATATTCCTTCAAGGTTGGCAGAGGCTCCCCCACCGACATTAGGGGTGACAACAATATTTCCTGTTGTCACAGCCAAAAAGAATCCGCTTCCCTTGGTCAAGTTGATACTTCCCTGTATGTTTAAGCCTGCGTTTTTGACTATCAGAATTACTTTTCTTGACCCCAGGGAGGCAGCCGAAGTGATAGTTAAATTAAATCCTCCGTTGTTATTCCCATCGTATACATACCAGTAATAGTCATTATAGGCAGTTCCCCCACTTGCAAAATAGCTTCCGGGGATGGATGAGGAGGAAATATTGTTAACCGTAGCTCCGGAAGGAATTGCGTTTATAAAATAACTGGAGTTGAAATTAAATGCTTTACTGGAAATGTCTGTATTTACAAGCCACTTCTTAGTTGAAACATTCGTACTTGTCAAATTGGTAGAGTTTTTATAGACAGGAACTCCGGGAAAACCTACAGTCCCTAGGATTACATCACCAACAAGGTCGAAGTACAAAGAGGTGGGAACACTGCTACGCAAGTCTCCAAATGCCAAAAGATCGGAATCTTTCACCTGCCACCAGGCGGAGACGGGAGAAAGAACAGTTACTTTCCTGGTAGTTGTTGCTCCCCCACCTGTACCGGCACACTGATAGGCGTAATAGGGAGATATTCCGTAACACCTACCCCTGCATTCGGACACACCAGAATCCCAGGCCCTACAGTCCACATCATACGTCCCCGCCGATGACGGCACCCAATTGAATGATTGGACTCCCACTCCGCCATTAACTCTATTCCAATATGCGGAGGTATTCGGTTCACACTGCCCTTCTCTATAAATTGCCAAACCTCTTTGATCTATTGTCGCTGTTCCATTCTCATATGTTGCCGTAAAAGTACCCGTATCACCTACATAGAGAGAGGAAGGACCGGTAAGATTCTTGCAGTTTGGAACAGGAGGCGGATAATAATGCCACCAGAGATCGGCAAAACCTGCAGAACTTCCACAAAAAGAATTATCGGGTAAAGTAACCGTATTTGACATTACAGGAGGATTGGTGTGACAACCTGTGTTGTTATAGCAAAGTGTGTAGCCTACTGTGTATCCCGCAGGAACAGATACTGATACTGTTCTTGATTTACCAGCACTTTGGTAATACAAAAAATAAGGTTCGGCGGTTACAGAAGTTGCCGGGTCATTCAAAGTAACAGTTTGGCCGCTTGCAGGTTGAATTGCCTGATTGCCCGGCATTACTACTTTATATCCCTGGACTGTACATTGATATGAGGGTACGGGTGTTGGCCCAGGTGGGGGTGGTGGAGGTGGGGCTGGGGTTGGCCCACCAAGTGCACAACAGTTACCGGCGGTATTACAGTTTGTTGGGGCACAATAACCAAACCCCTCAAATGTCCTGTATTCACATACTATGTCGTCATTGGAAGAACAATACTGAAAACTGCAATTACTGTCACAGGATACAGTTGCTCGTGTTGATGAGGCTTCGGGACCAGGACAGGTTTTAAGAGGCGTTGGCGGTTTACACTTATAGAGATCTACCACGGCTGTTCCATAACAATAATATCCGCTTGCACACCCCGCTTGTACCTGACTCGGGAAAAGCAAAAACGTCAAACCTAGCAGAAACACACCCGCTACAAATATGAATTTATTTTGGTTCATAATGATAATTTACTTGTAAGGTTAGTGAAATATTGCCGCCCAACAGATATTCCGAAAGTGCACTCATACTTCCAATTTTAACACTGTCCGCACTTAGGTATTTTTTAAGTTGTGCTAAAAGCTCGTCGCCGGAATATGATTTTTTGGCCGGATCAAAAGGACACAAATCACTACCCGCCTCAGGATTAGAATCACGACACACCTTTACCTGATCCTGACTACCGATAGACGACAAAATTACATAACTGCTGTCAACAAGCGGTGGTCCCGCTTTTCCGTCATTAAGTATTTCGGTGATTTGTTTTTTGGTCTCTTCATTTAAACCTTTTACAAAAAGATAAACAGGTATTTTTCCGCTTATTGTAATGTTGTCTATGCGTGCTGGCAAAAATCCTTCGCTGGTCGAAAGCACAGCATAAAGCTCGGTTTTATTGGTCTGTGAATTTTGTCGAAACTGATAGTCAGTAAGCATCCCCATCGCATAAACAGCTGGGACAGGATAGTTTGCCAATACTTCTATATCACTACTTAATCGAGCTGAATTTTTGCTTGCGGGACTCGGGCTGATCACCGGAACTTCTACGGTTGAATTTTTTCTGGTTAGACTCCAATATTGATAAAGGAGGACAGCATTAAAGACAAAAACAAGGAAGAATATAAGCCTTACCAGCCACCAGAAAATAGAATGTTTCACACTACTCTCAGATTAATGCAAAAGGGCTATCTGAGTCAAGGTGGTAACTGGAATTCAACATACATATTCCCCTCCGAAGATAAAGCCGGATAGCTTTCGAGGTCCAAAGATTCTTCAGGTGTCTTCCCTTTGATTGGGATGATAGAACTCTCAATTTTATCCAACATTTGCTGGGGGGTAAGAGTTGCGTTTGAAGCGTCGTACTTGCACAATCGTCCCGCATTCTCAATTCTTCCGAAACCAGCCAAGCAGGCTCTGGTATTAGCCTCGCTATTAATTGATATCAAGATTATATAGCTACCACCACCGTCAATTTTCTCGCCCTCATTTATCCGTTTTATAAAACTATCAAACGAGCCAGAAATTTCTTTGGCCTCTTCAGAGTCAATGCGGTCTACTTCGTACATGGTTGATGGCCAAGCCTCATTTGGAAAATTGGAAACTTTTACTTCTGTTTTTATCAGCCCACCACCTGTGGCCAATAATACAAAAAGCTGTGTACCGTTTTCATCTCTTTTAAGATTATATGCAACCGGGTACCCATAGACCCCAACCGCAGGAAAATGCACTTGATCACTCATGTCCGTCAAATAATCAGAGCTCGGGTAATATTGTGCCTCAATTTCTGCCAGTCTCTTCGGATCAATTGAGGAACTATAACTGAAATATTCTGACGCTTCGGGAGTTTTGGTTGGTTCCACTGTTGGAATTGGTTTCTGTACCTTCACCCACTCCCCACCCCCCGGGGCATCTGCATTAAACCAGGCAATTAAATTATTTCCTTGAAATGCTCCTATTAGACTCCATCCGCTTTTGTCCCAGATGACTTGCTGGGAGGTACTCTCCATTCCTGTGGGATCTTTAAGCTCTGAAACTTCAAAGGAAGGCTTTTGTCCCAGGTATGTAACCATTCCCATAGCCCGTACCACCTGTCCTTCCTCTTTCCCGCTTGTGATGGTGAATTTCAGAAAGTTTCCATTGTTGTTCTTGACCATCAGGTTCCAGTTGAAGTTTCCTCCTTCCTGATAGACTACAGGTACGGTAAAGTTACTCATACCGCTTCCAATGATTCCTTCTGCCTTGTACCAGTTCTCCAGTGCTTTGAGGTCTTCCCCTGCTCCCTTTTCTATAATTATCTTTCTGGCTTCTGCCCCACTAATGCTTGGTTTTTGTATGAAGTTTTCGGAAGAGGTGGGATATGAAGCTCCCCAAATCTCGACAGGAGTTGAGCTTTCTTTCGGAAAAACTGTCATTTCCGGAGTTATTGTTGAAACTTCCTGATTATCTGTCGGAGTAGTTTCTGTAATGGGAGAGGTGTTTGGTGTAATCTCATCAATCGGTCTGGCAATTGCGTTCCCACATCCTGCTGCTCCCAGTGCCATTCCGATAACCGTTGCTCCCGAGGCAACTGCCCGTACTGCCCTACTCTCCAGCCTGCTTCTTAAGGTATCCAAAAATCCTATTGCTCCGTCTATGTTTTGCCTGACTCCTTCAAAATGTTCCCTTTGTTTGGGGGTAAGACGAAGTTCTCTCTGAGCAGTTTCGTGCTTGGCAGCCGCAACCAGAAGGCCATCTACGGGGTCTTCTATTTCCGTCAGTGAAGGACCGTGCCAATTGACAGCTTCAATTGCTTTAAAAGGATCTTTTGTTAATTCGGGACTGTTTTTGTAGATACCTTCCGAAGGCTCACAAAATCTTCTTGAAATTTCTGCCGCATTTTTTGAAAAAACATCCTCCGGCTCGTTAAAAGCTTTTTCGTTGGGCATATAATTAGGTCTTTCTGCACCCATTATATATAACCTATCGGTAACTCGCTATACCAACTGACTTGGCAAATTATACTACTTATGGATCTCAAAATACAGATTGCGAAACGATATTGCCGAGGGAGACGAAAACTAGTTTACAGAAGCTTCCAATTTAGTTACTCTTTTTTCCAAAGTGTTGAATTGGTTGATGGTTGGCGAGGTCAATGCGACTTTGGCTATAGATGCCTTAAGCTCCCTTTTGGTTCTACCAATGTCTCTTCTGACCTTACCAAGTTCTCTTTTAAGCGTTGTCTCAGTTGCAACACCCATCTTCTGAAGTACTTCCCGAATATCATTTTTCGTCAGTTGTGCCATATACTCAATATATATCTTCGACAAATCTTGTCAAGGATTGTGAATTCAGACAAGGAGGGTCAACTTTTAAGGAGATCAGGAAGATACTGTGCTGACTTTTACTTTTAAATCGTCAAACTCTTCTCTGGTGGGAGTATCGGAAAGAGTGACCTTGATATCTTTTATATCCTGTCTCATGAAGTAGACATCCGATTCAATTTTATCCAACCTTCCATCTATTTTAGCAAAACTTTCATCCACGCTCTCAAATCTCTTGTTGTGTCCTTCAAACAGACTATCCATACCTGTCAGGATAGTTTGAACCGCTTCATCAAGCATTTTTTTATTGACAACCTCACTACCTTTACCGGCCATATCTTTATTTAACATTGTGGAAAATCCTCTGTCAATGTATCAAAGTGGGTGTTGCAGGGAAGAAGTAGAAACTAGAAAGGAAAATAAAAAGAGATGTAAAGTAAAGAGGGTTTTTGGCTCTTTCTCGAGTCTCTTTTTCTAGTGAAGGTTTTCCTTCTTCTTCCCTGTCGGCAACAATGAACTACTCACTTTTCGCGCAGCCAGATGGGAATTTTTCCCAGTGTGTGAACTTTTTTTGACCGCAAGTGGCCAAATCTGTTCAAAAGCTTGCGCGATGTTTTCTTTCAAAATTTGGGGAATTTTTTTCCAATCATATGAAACTTACCTGGTCCAGAACCAAGCGTTCCATTTCTCCCTCCTTGAGGGACCCCTATCTTTCTGTAAAAGCACTATCTAGTCCTTCACTAGTAATTTGATATTCTAGACTGAAAAAATATTTTTGCAAGACTGTTTGTCCTTGTCTTCCAGGTCTCTAACACTATAGGCCTTGACATATGTACCATATAGTGCTATATTGCGTTTGCTAGGGGGGCGAAAGCCCTTCTTCGGCTAAGATTAATCTAAGCTGAGACCCTAGCACAAAGAGGCTCTCTTAGGAGGGCTTTTTTGTTGGCGTTAAAGCTTTTTTAGATTTGTTGTTGTGTGGCATTACACTCCAAAATTTATAACGACCGGTTCCGATCCTCTCGACAATCACCCTGACACTAGCCCCTTTTTTGATTTCGTGAACCAATTCAAAATGAAAACCGTTTTTCCACTTCCCTTTTACTTTTCTTCGCATTTTCCTTATATTCGCCTTTTTGGAACAATTTTTAACAACCTCTGGAACCATGGAAAGACACTTGAGTTTCAAGAACTGCTCAGCGGGAGATCGGGGTTTCCAATAGCTCTCGTAAAGTAAATGATTAAAACCCTCTGATGTGAAATAGACCGTCTCATTTAAAATTGGGCAGAAGATTGAAACTATGCTTCTATAGAAAGCTCTTTGTTCAATTATTAGTGTTCTAAGACCCATCCTTAATTGTATCATCGTTTTTTAGACATGTTCCACCCTGTCCGTAGCGCAGGTGTCATCAAAACCTCTTTACTTTCATACCCACCTCCCTATACTCAATTACAGTTAAATAAATGGATACTTCTGCCGCCCAGACAGCTGTCAATCTAGCTCTCTCAGGAAAATGGAACGAGGCAATAGATATCAATCTTGCCATCCTCAAGTCCGAACCCGATGATACCGAAGCTCTATGCAGACTCGCCCGCGCCTATTATGAACTCGGCCTGATTGCAAAAGCCAGAGAAGCTACCAATAAAGTCCTGGAAATTGAACCTGCCAATCAAATTGCCGCCAAATTTGCCGAAAAGCTTAAAATAGCCAAAAATCCCGACAGTCCGACTCCCATACCCGCCTACAGCGAATCTTTCCTGGAAGAACCGGGGAAAACAAAACTTATAGAACTTTTAAATCTCGGAGAACCTGAAAATTTTGTAAACCTGGACCCGGGTGAAGAAGTAAAACTCACAACCTATTCCCACAGGGTTTCCGTGACCACCCATGACGGAAGGTATATCGGACGCCTCCCTGATGATACTGCCGCCAGACTCAAATATCTGATTAAAAAGGGCAACAAATACCAAACACTCATCAAGTCTGTCAACCCCAAAGGAGTAACTATATTTATAAGGGAACTGGAAAGAGGTCTGAGGGCTAACGGATCCCCTTCCTTCCCTCCCGAAAAAATCGAGTACGTTTCTTTTACCCCGCCGGAACTGGTTCATAGCGACATTCCCAATGTTGAAACAACCGAAGGAGCATCGGACGAGGAATAATTTAAAATCTTTCGGCAAACTTCCTGCCTATTTTGATATCAAGATCAAAAGATGTTTCGGTTCTCCCGACCCCACAGGAAAACAAATTGGCAATCTTTTTAACGGCTTCGGAATTATTGCCGGTGATAGTGCAGTCGGCTTCTTCGGAGGCGGCCTTCTTGTCGATTGAAACAACCTTTCCGCCGATCACCTGCAGGATTTCTCCCAATTTTTCCGATATGCCGGGAGTGCCTGTGAGATCGGTAATATTTACTTTTATGTTTTTATCCCCTATCAAGTTGTCGGAAAAATAAATTGTCAGGCGCTGGGAGACGGGTCCTTCCAATATGTATCCTGTCTGTCCGTCATCCAGGACTCTTTTTTCCAAAAACTTGCTTTTACCCAAATCTATAACCGTTTTTCCCAAATCCTGCACTTTCAGGGAAAATAAACCCATCCGGACTCTATCCCCAAAAGAAATATTTGTCTGGCCCGGCAGGAAAATAAAGTTCATAGCGTTTGGAAAGCTTCCTCTGTCCAAACCCGGAGGTTTACTGCTCCAAAGAAAGACCGGGAAAAGAAAATTTTGGGTCACGGTTTCGGTTAAAAGTCTCCCGCCTATTTTTTCGTTTACTCCAAGCTGCCAAACATTTTTAATTCTGAGAGTGCCGTAATTTCGGGCAACATCTACCTGGGTGTCTCCCGGAATAATGAGTGTTGTCACCTCGGAAAGAATGGGGTCCAAGACGGTGACACCAATACCTCCCCCTTCCTCTTTATAGACCAGGGAGACTTTATCCTTTCCGTTCCAGATGCGGGTGGTAAGCCTAAGGAAAAGAAAGATTGCCGCAATCAAAAAAACAGGGATCAGAAGCTTAAGAATCGGGAAAGACTTTTTTCCTTTTTTATTTTTTCTGGCAGTAAAAGCTTGTCTTCGGGCAGATTTCATTTTTTTATTCAGTCAAGGGCCGGGAAACTGACCCTGGGCCAATGATCTTTGATTTGTTTGACCAGATATGAACCTGTTACTCTTTCGGGAGAGATAATGTAGTCCGCGCCCAGTGCTTTGAGAGCCTCTCCGTGGGCTTTATCCTCTGCCCTGACTATGATGGTGGCTGTAGCTTTCCTTCTTTTGCATTCGGAGAGCAGTATCTCGTTGTCGTTGATATCAGGCGCTGTCGAGATTATGAGTTTTGTTTTTTCAAGCTGGAGGTTATCCAGAACATCAGGATCCCCCAGGTCCCCATAGATAACATTCATGCCGTCGTCTTTTAATTTCCTGACCAGATGGGGATTAAAATCCATTATCAAAAACGGAATTTCCTCCTTTTTGAGGTATTCCGCCAAAGGCCCCCCTACTCTATGGGCTCCGATTATGATTACATGATCTTCCATTTCTCCCAAAAGTTCCGTTTCCAGAAAATGGGCTTTAACATTTCTTTGAAAGATAGACATTATGGGCAATAAAAATCTATATATTTTTCGGCTCTTGGATATCAGAATCGAGGAGGCAATTATGGAGATGACCCCGACAACCGCCATTATCGAAACCGTCCTTCCGGAAACGCCGATTGAAGAGGCTCCGACAACCAGAACTATCAGAGAAAATTCGGAGATCTGGGAGAGACTTATCCCCGTCTGAAAAATGGTATGTTTCCTGAACCCGAAAAGGCCCAGTATGAACATATAAACCGTGGGCTTAAAGATAAGTGCAAAGACGGTAAAGATGATGATTATGGGGATCCCTTCCGCAAGATATTCGATCTTAATTTGGGATCCTAAATATATAAAAAACAGGGTTATGAAAAAATCTCTTAAGGGTTTAATCTTGCCTTGGATCTGCAAATGGTACGGCGATGAGGCCAGGGCAATTCCTGCCAGGAAAGCTCCGATTTCTATGGAAAAACCGGACAAAACGGATAGGGCCGTAAAAACAAAACACCAGGTTATGGAGGTAAAAAAAAGAAGCTCGGTTGAACCGGCAACGGAATCAAAAATTCTCTGAAGGACATATTTTGAAAGTACAAAAGTCAGTATAAAAAGACCTATTCCTTTAAGAATCAGGGTAATTATGGGAAGACTTTCCTGAAAACCAAGATTTAGGGCGGAGGATCCAACCGAAAGCACCATCAGAGTTGCCACAGCTACCAAGTCCTCGACAAGAAGAATTCCTATGGCCAGTTTGCCGTAAAGGGATCCCAGATCCTGTTTTTCTATGAGAAGCTTTACCACCACCACCGTCGAAGAAAATGCCAACCCCAGACCCAAAAGTAGACCTTCTTTTGCCCCGAATCCCAGAGCATTTGCTATACCAAAACCGACAACTGCCGTAACGGCAATTTGACCCAGGGCGGATATAACTATCGGAAAACCCAAGGACTTAATTTCCCTCAGATCCAATTCCATACCTATGAGAAATAGTACGAAGGCAATCCCTATCTCCGGCAAGATATGCAGTACCAAAGATCCGCTGGTATCAAATACGCTCAGAAGGGATAAAGCCACCCCTGCCAAAAGATAGGAAACAACAAGAGGAAGTTTGAGCTTAAGAGCAATCAGACCCAGGAACGAGGATATCGAAAGAATTATGGCAAACTGTACAAAGATGTTGTCCACAGTAATCAGTTTAAGATTTAGACCGGCCTGTGTAAAGTGGATGTGAAATTTGTTAATATTATTTTATTGCAATGGCGCCGGTTCTTTATATCAGATTTATAGCTTCGGTTTTACTTTTGGCTCTTTCCGCATATTTCCTGCTCAAGTTTTCCGAAAAATTTTCTTCAAGGGTTAAGGTATATCCTTTAATCATTGGTGTTACTTTAATTGCGATAGGAACCTCACTGCCCGAAACTTTTGTGGCTATTTCAGCCATCATTCAAGAAGCACCGCTCGTTTCATTCGGAGACATCATCGGATCCAACATAGCCAATATTTGCCTTGTGCTGGGAATCAGTATTTTAATTTTTCCGGTCCGAATCGGTACGGAAAAAACTCAAAAAAACAATCTGATTTTACTTTTTCTGACTTTGCTTTTTGTCGGACTTTTCTTCCTTCCCGAAACTATCAGAAAAACACTCGGGGTTTTGCTGATTTTCTTCTATCTTATCTTCCTGATTACAGAAATTATCTGGGGCAAAAGAGGAAGTAAAAACGAAGACCGGGCAGCCCTGGCGAAACTTGAGAAAAGCGACGGCAATCCGTTTTTCTATCTCATCGGAATTTCCCTGTCAATCGCGGGGCTTATCGTCAGCAGCCGATACCTGGTCGCGTCTGTGATATCAATCTCACAAACTTTTAATATCAATCAGGAGATTATCGGGCTTTCGCTGGTTGCGCTCGGCACATCTCTTCCGGAATTGGCTGCAACATTAACTTCGGGGATAAAAAAGGAGTGGAAACTTTTGTATGGCGACCTACAGGGCAGTAACATCTACAATCTCTCGATAATAGGCTCAATCCTGATAATTTTCAGTAACGGCAACTATAATATTGACACTTTTTCGCTGATATACATGGCGGGGGTTGTTATAAGCGCTATCATCCTAAGTCATAAATATATGGGTACCACCATCCCCCGCACCTATGGACTTGTCTATATAGCCGCCTACGCTTCTTACCTATTTAAAATCTACAAATTTTGAAGGGTGTCGGATAAATCCTCGGGTAGTTCCGATTTGAATTCGACCCTCTCCCCGCTTTCCGGATGGGTAAACTTGATTGATGCCGCATGCAGGAAAAGCCTGGGGCACCAGACCCTGTCATTCCTGGCGGTTTTTCTGCCGGCATAGAACTCATCGGCAACAATAGCATGACCTATATATTTGCAGTGGATCCTTATCTGGTGGGTCCTCCCCGTTTTTGGATAGAACTCTACCAGTGTATGTCCGGCATTATTTCCCGGAAAAAACTGCAAAACTTTATAGAAAGTCTGGGAATTCCTGCCGCCGGCGACAACTCCGAACCTATCCCTTCTCCAAGGAAGCCGTCCCACGGGAGCATCCACCTTTCCTTCCTCCGGGGTTAGCTTTCCATGAACCAAGGCAATATATGTTTTTTCCACCAGTCTATTTTTAAACTCGGCCTGAAGTTTATCGAAAGAATCTTTATTTTTGGCAACAATCATCACACCGCTTGTCTCTTTATCAAGCCTGTGGACTATGCCATGGCGGGAATCGGTGTCCTTCACTAAAGGATAATCAAACTGCCTGAGCCAGGTTTGAAGTACCGGCTGGTTTTTGGTAGTAGCAGCTTCATTGACTATCCAACCCGTAGGTTTATCGATAACAAAAAGTGACTCATCTTCATAAATAATTTTTGGTTCCATACGCATATTCTATCACCAACCCTTACCTAGTTTTATTGGATTTATACACCACTTAACAGAATGCGCAATATTGTTAGTTTATTATTTGAAGTTTTTCCTCAATTTCTCCGATCCTATCTTCATGGTCGGACAACCGATGACTTT
>DAHVYL010000083.1 GCA_027327685.1 Candidatus Woesebacteria bacterium | reverse complement strand
CTGCTTTTCGATGACGTTTTTACTACCGGTTCAACTATTTTTGAGGCTGCCAAAGTGTTAAAAAGATCAGGAGTGAAAAAAGTGTGGGGATTAACGATCGCTAAGTAAATATATGTAATCTATAGCGGTTTTTGACTCGCCGTAGCTTAAGACGAAGCTCTCCTTCGCTCTTTGAGCTTCGGCGGAGCGAAGGCGGTGGGCACAGGGGTCGAACCTGTTAGGGCTTGCGCCCACGAGTTTTCAAGACTCGCGCATTACCGTCCTGCCCGCCCACCACGTCAAAATGGACTCCGCTTTCGAGTTTACCGCTTACGCTTAAACTCTTCCGCTTCGTCATTTTTCCTCTCAAAATTTCTGCGAAATTTTGTAATTAAACAAAATCAGACAGACTGACTGACTGACGAGCGGAGGATACAGGAGTCGAACCTGTCGGTCGCTTGCGCGACATTGTTTAGCGAACAATTGCCTTAGCCGCTCGGCATATCCTCCACGAAAGCAGTGCAATTATAC
>DAHVYL010000082.1 GCA_027327685.1 Candidatus Woesebacteria bacterium | reverse complement strand
GGGGATCTTATTTCTTACAAACCGATACTTCAAGGCTACGAAGATTTTAATGTAATTTTGGAAACAGACAAAGGAAAATATCTGACGAAAGTAATGGCATCGTTCAGATTAGATAAAGAAGCTAACCAATATGCCGACACGATTCGTACTGTGCTTGACGGTGGAATCTCCCATCCAAAAATGTATAAAAGTCCTATGGGGGATCTCTATTCGGTTGTAATTGATGGCAACAAAATCAGGCTGGTAGTAATGGATTACATTGAAGGTAAGGATTTCTATAAATTGGGGAAGAAACCAAACAATAAAGAAATGTCTTTTTTGTCTCAGCAGGCTGCCAAAATAAACAGGTTAGATTTACACCCCGAACATGTTTATGATAGTTGGGCAATTCCAAACTTCTTAAAAGAATATGAGGAAGTTAAAAACAAGCTTGATGAAGAAGATCTTGAATATATTAGGCCACTTGTGCGTTTGTTTCCCAAACTGGAAATTGACAAATTGCCACACTCTTTTGTACATGGGGATATTATTTCAACCAATGTTATTAAGGCTGACAATGAGAGTTTGTACATCATTGATTTTGCTGTTGGCAACATTTACCCGAGGATTCAGGAACTGGCGATTCTCCTTTGCGATCTATTATTTGTGAACGATAAAAACAAATATCTGGAAAACTACAATCTTGCGCTGGGCGAATATCAAAAGATTATTAAATTAGAGGACGAGGAGTTGAAAATGCTACCTGTATACATAAAGCTTGCCCATGCAATGCATATTATTCCAGCAACCAGAGAAAAATTAAATGGAACAACTCTTCCAGAAAATGATTTCTGGCTGAAGTCAGGAAAAGATGGGATTAGAATTGCTTCAGAAATTTGGAAATAATTAAACTTGTATCTATTCATCAAATTGTCACTTTGTGATAAATTGATAATTGTTAGTTAATTATTTTATATATGGATTCTGCTGCCCAGGAAATCACTGCTTTAATTGAGAAGATCAAAGGTGCGAGTCTACCCGAAAAACTTCGTGA
>DAHVYL010000081.1 GCA_027327685.1 Candidatus Woesebacteria bacterium | reverse complement strand
CCATGAACTTGGAATTGGTAGTAATCGCGGATCAGCATGCCGCGGTGAATACGTTCTCGGGTCTTGTACACACCGCCGTTATTTAATTAATGCGCGTGGCAGTTATGTTTTCTAATAGGTTGAAATCCTATCTTCGATCTTCTAAATCGATGTAGCCAAAAAAATTTAGCAGTCCTATAAAGGTAACTTTTAGGGCGGAGGGCTTGAGGCAAAAGACAGGGATGATACAAAAAAGGTTCAACGACTTCTGCTGGGCGGTCAGAAGGAAGTTGTTGGAAATACCTTTCATTCATGTTTGGAATTGAAAATATAATGACCCACGGATATCCTGAAAGGATGAGGTAATAGCCTCTCAGGAAGTCAGCTTTTCCATAGTAAACCATTGACATTTTTGGGTTATATTCGTAACCTGAATATGTAAATGGCTGAAGGGAAAAACGTAATGTTATCAGCCTCCTATATTGTAGGACTGACAGATGGAGAAGGATGTTTTTTAGTTTCTTTGAGAAAAGATAATCGGATTGATCTCCGGTTTTTCATTACTCAAGCAATTGGAAACAAAAGTCTCCTTCAGAAGGTTCAAGAATATTTTGGAGCTGGAAGTGTATATCAAAAAAGTTCCGGCTGGCAAGGCCGGCTACCTGCGTATGTTTTTGAGATAAGTAAAAGAGACGATATTTACAATATCGTGATTCCTTTTTTCTCAAGACACAAACTTTTTGGCGATAAAATAAAAAGCTTTGAAGCTTTTTGTAAAATCGCGAAAGTTGTAAAAGGCAGACAGGATATACGGAAGCTTAAACCTAGTGAATTTTCCTATGTAAGGAAATTGAAGCTCGGAATGAATAAACATTATGTCTCGCCCGGTGCGGTAAAGTCCGCTCGTCGGGTGGGAACGCGCGAAAACCTCAATGAAGCGCAATCCGTCAAGTGAGTAAAGTTGGATATACCTTAAAGGCCATTGATTGGTCTCAAGGTAGAGTCAGCGATAAGCACTAAGTCGTAACAAGGTATCCGTACTGGAAGGTGCGGATGGATCACC
>DAHVYL010000080.1 GCA_027327685.1 Candidatus Woesebacteria bacterium | reverse complement strand
TCACGAAGTTTTTCGGGTAGACTCGCACCTTTGATCTTCTCAATTAAAGCAGTGATTTCCTGGGCAGCAGAATCCATGAATCCAGTTTATCACGAACCATCCCTCTCACGAAGTGGTGATCTTTTCACGAAGGATTTATCTATCAAATCCTTTTTTCTCATCTCCCATAAGTCTGGAGGTTGGGAAATGGGGGCCACCGGAAGTACCTCTATCGGGTCTGTCAAAGTTTCTTCTTCCTCTGTCAAAACTTCTTCCACCACGGCTAAATCCGCCGCGTCTATCGCCGCCAAAGCTTCTGCCGCCATGGCCACCCCCGCCAAATCCGTTTCTGGGTCTTTCTTCTCTTGGCTTATCCTTAGTGGGATCCATATTCATGGAAAGATTAATTCTTCCCTGGTCGTCAATCTCCTTAACTCTGACTTGTACTTTTTGTCCGATCTGAACAACGTCTCCGGCATCTTTTACAAACCCGTCCTGACCCATATCGGTTACATGAACCATGCCGTCTTTCCCGGGCAAAATATTTACAAAGGCCCCAAAAGACATGAGTCTGACGACTTCTCCTTCATAAATCTCTCCTGCTTTAACCTCCTTGGCAAAACCTTCAACCCAGGTTATAGCAGCCTGCATTTTTTCGGGATCGACTCCGGAGACACTAACCGAACCATCGTCGTTAACGTCAACTTGTGTTCCGGTATCGGCCATGAGTTTTTTGATGTTTTTACCTGAAGGACCAATAAATTCACCAATTTTATCGACAGGAATCTTTACGACCTTAATCTTGGGGGCATACTCCGAAACTGTTTTTCGTGATTCCGGAAGAGTTTCCAAAATCTTTTTCATAATCTGAGCTCTGGCGTCTTTAGCCTGATCTAATGCTTTTTCAAGAATATTGATAGTCAAACTGAGGGTTTTAACGTCCATCTGCAGTGCCGTGATACCTTTTTCTGTTCCGGCAACTTTAAAGTCCATATCTCCGTTAAAGTCTTCGATTCCCATTAAGTCTGTCAGGACTGCAAATTTTTCGGCATTTTCAATAATAAGTCCCATGGCGATTCCGGCAACGGGGGCTTTAATGGGAACACCCGCATCCATTAAAGAAAGGGTTGAACCGACAACGGATGCCATTGAGGTTGAGCCATTTGAACTCATAACTTCGGAGACAACCCTTATTGCATAAGGAAATTCTTCCTGAGAAGGAATGACTGGAATTAGCGCCCTTTCGGCAAGCATTCCATGACCTATTTCGCGTCTATTGGGGGAACCGACTCTGCCGGCTTCTCCCGTTGCATAAGGAGGCATGAAGTAA
>DAHVYL010000007.1 GCA_027327685.1 Candidatus Woesebacteria bacterium | reverse complement strand
GCTTATCCATTGAATCGTAAAAATTTTTGGTGAAGAACTCTGCAACTTCCCAGGGGGTTTTGCCCTGTTTTACCGCACCCTTTTCCAATTTATCCTCTCCTTCGTCGGCATCTGAAACCAGGTGTCCCACATCGGTAACATTCTGAACATGTTCTACGGTGTAACCGTTCGCCGTAAGAACCCTTTTTAAGATATCGTCGGTAACATATTTCCTGCCGTGCCCTATATGCGCATAGTCATAAACTGTCATGCCGCAGGTATAAAGTCCTACATTAGGAGGATTAATGGGAATAAACTTTTCTTTTTTGTGGGTTAGCGAATTGATCAAATAAATATCCATAAGAAGATTTTATCAGTAAAATCACAAATCCGAAATTCCAATCCCAAAATAATAATTTTAGGCTTATCCGCTGGGCTGAATCGGTTTTTCGGTTCTTGTCCGCTCTTTTTCCGCTTCATGTTTCTGTCCGGCCCCAAACCTACGGCTTGGTTTTGAGTGAACCGTCGGAACTTCTGTCAAGCCTGCCTCCTGCTCCTTTATTATCTGATTCCTGAAAGCCTCTGCCTGTGCCTTCAAAACCTGTTTTTGCTCCATGGAAAGCTCCGTGTAATTATCAATCGGAGGATTCTCTCCTTGGGAGATTTTTGCTTGAAGATCTTTGAAGGTATCCTCCCTCCTGATATCTTCAATCTCTTTTTGCAACGCACCGAAAACCCTTTGGGATTTTACTTTGTCTTGGCCTTCGTCATATCCCTGATTTTCCTGCCGGGGCTCAGTCCCGGTTTGGGTATCGGGCACTTGAACTCTGTCTCCTGCTATCTGAACCACGGCTTCCTTCAAAACTTCCGACGGCTCATTGGCAATCTGTCTGGCAATGCCTCTGGCAAGCTCCTCCGCGGTTTTGGCTGTTTGTTTGGCAGGGTTCATTTAAATATTTAAATCAGTTCTCTCCGGCCGTCCAGGGCTTGGGTTAGCGTAACTTCATCCGCATATTCGAGGTCGGCCCCTGTCGGAATTCCCATTCCGAGCCTGGTAATTTTTAGTTCCGGATTTTTAATTTTCAATTGCTTCATCAGAAACATACTTGTTGCTTCCCCTTCCATAGTCGGATTTGTGGCGATAATTACTTCGGCTACCTGGGGTTTGAGGCCGGACACCCGTTTTAATAAATCATCTACATAAATTTCATCGGGACCGATATTTTCCAAAGGATTAATGGCTCCGTGCAGAACATGATAGATACCTTTGAATCTGCCGGTTCTTTCAAAGGCCAAAACGTCCAGGGGTTCTTCGACTACCATTATTGTGGAATGGTCGCGGGTAGTATCCGAACAGATCGAACAGGGATTGGTTTCGTTTACGTTTTTACAAACCTCGCAGACTACGGTATCTTTTTTGAGTCTGGAAACACTCTCGGCGAAATCATCAAGCTGGGATTGGGGAACATGCAGAAGATAATAGGTCAGCCTTTGAGCGCTTTTGGGTCCAACTCCGGGAAGCTTTTGAAATGATTCTATAAGTGCGGCAATTGGACGGGCTATCTTCATAATGCTATTCTAGCAGATTATTTGAGGCCTCCCAGAAGTCCGCCGAGACCTCCCCCCATTTCCATCATCTTTTTGGCAGATTCTTTTTGTACTTTCTTCATGGCCTCGTTAATCAAATCCGTTAATTCTTTCATATCCTCCCCGTCCTTTTTGATATAGCGAATCTTTTGATCTCCGGTCACGGAGACAACCCAGTCGCGTTTTTCCTCGGTTTGGATAATCTTTTCCAATTCCTTCTGCAGCTCTTTGGCCTGACGCTGCATATTTGCCAGATTCTTAAATTTATCAAACATAACTTTCTCCTATTCTACTATGTAAAACCAAAATTACAAATCAAACCTCAACATCTAAAATGTATCTGATCCTGTTCAATACGGATAGTTTTAACTGCTGAAAATCTTTTCGGCAATTTCAACTATGTCTTTATCTTTCCCTTCGGTCAGAACGGTTTCCATTTTGGCCTCTTCGATAATTTTTCCGGGCGGAGGGTCAACCATCACACAGCTGACTTTTGTAGGAGACTGCAAAACCTTTGCCACTATCTCCTCCAGAACTTTTCTGTGGTGGGAATCCTCAAGTCTCTCTTTATGAAATTTATAGTAAACTCCGAGGGTTAATACTTTGCCGTTATAGGCAATGGGTTTTGCCGCCCTCAGAAGGGCCTCCATTGAAGCATTAACCGGCTTAACCAGAGTTAAGATATTTTTCCAAGCATCATCGGGAACACTCATTTGACCGCCAACCAACACCTGCTCCTGTGTCTGGACGGCGGTATCGGTCGGGGGTTCGCCGCTTTCTTGTTTTTTTTCCTTGCTTTCTCCATCTTCCGACCCGTCATCCCCGCTCTCTCCGCACCAGGAGATAAGGGCCATTTCCAACGGCAACTCTTCAATTGGTGTTGATTCAGATTCTTTATAAGCCTGACTGAAAAGATCGATGAGTTTTATAAGTTCGTCTTTTGATAAATCTTTAAATGAATCCTCCCCCATGCCGACTTTTGCCAGGAGGCCGCTTCTTAATTTCTTGATCAGGGATTCCAGAAAAACTTCCGCTGCAACTCCTTTTGAAATCAGGTTTTCAACTTCGGCCAAAAGTTTTTTTAATTGCCTTTGAGTAAGGAGTTTTATAAATTTATCCGAATCAAAGGATTTATTCCTGAAAAGAAATTTCTCTACCGATTCTTTATCCAGTCCCTCCGCCTCCGTAGCCAATTGCTCCAAAATCTTTATCGCGTCTCTGAAAGATCCGTCTGCGAATTCTGCAATAAGGCCGAGGGCATCCTCATCTATTTTTATTTTTTCTCCATCAACTACCCTTTTGAGGGATCTGACTATTTCGGCACTTCCTGCCTTTCGAAAAGGAATCAGGGTTACTCTTGAACGAATTGTTTCGATCAATTTTTCAGGGTTGGTTGTTGCCAGTATAAAGATAACGTGTTCCGGAGGCTCTTCCAGGGTCTTTAAAAGAGCGTTGCCGGCCTCCGGGGTCAACATGTGGACTTCATCAATAATATAAATTTTCTTTTTACCGGATACCGGAGCCAATTTAACCGCATCCCGCAAAACCCGAACATCGTCAATTCCACGATGGCTTGCAGCATCCATTTCGATAACATCAAGGTTATTTCCTTTGACAATTGAGGTGCATTGTTCGCATTTACCGCAAGGGTCACTTCCTTTTAAATCCTGGCAGTTGATTATTTTTGCAAGAATTCTTGCTGCCGAAGTTTTACCCGTACCTTTTGGCCCGGCAAACAAAAATGCATGAGGGATTGATTTTTTGGAAACAATCTTCTTTAAAGACTCGCTGACTTCAGGCAAATCCAACTCATCCAAATTTTTTGGCCGGTATTTAAGATATAGTGTCATATTAAGAATTTTTAATTCTCCTCGTGGTGTATTCCGAGAAGGTGCATTGCCCCGTGCTCGATAAGTTCATAGACCCGCTCGTCGACCAAGATATTCTCCTCTCCCGCTTCTTTAACCGCTAAAGGATAACAAACAATGATCTCCCCTAAGTAAATTTTTCCGTCCGGAGGATATACGAA
Source organism: Candidatus Woesebacteria bacterium (assembly GCA_027327685.1). GTDB lineage: Bacteria > Patescibacteriota > Microgenomatia > UBA8517 > UBA8517 > UBA8517. The sequence goes on along the minus strand of DAHVYL010000007.1, from coordinate 9,000 downwards.
GCCGCCTTTTATCTCATTCGGGACAAAGGATAAAACGTTATGCAGTTTATTATCCTTCAGAAACTTCTTACCCAGTTCCATCATCTTTTTCTCACCGATAATGGCAACCGAAACTTCCGCCTCGGAAACAATCCCCTTGCCCGCAAAAAAATCCGCCAGTTTTTTCTTTATCACGGAACTTTTAACGGGGTAGTTAGACTGTTTAGTAATTAAAACTTTTATCATAATATACGAAGTCCCCCTTAACCGAGTTTTTCTTTTACCAATTGAGCCACCTTCCCTCCGTCCGCATTTGGTGCCTTGCCTTTAACAAAACCGATAACCTTACCCATATCTCCCATTCCTGCAGGCTTAATCCGGGCAACCGCTTCCTCCACCAGTTTTTCCAACTCCCCATCTCCCAACTCCGGAGGCAAATATTCCTGAAGAACCCTGAGTTCCGACTCTTCCTTGGCTGCACGCTCGGCTGCGCCGGCATTTTTATACATTTCGGCAGCCTCCCTTCTCTTCTTGGCTTCCCGTCTGACAACAGCCAATTCCTCTTCTTCCGTCAGGTTGTGCTGTTTTTCAATTTGTTCGTAGTTAAACGCCGAAAGAAGAAGTCTCAGAGTCGAAACTCTAACTTCATCATGGGCTTTCATTGCCTCTCCAATTTTTGTCTGTAAAGTTTGAGCTATCATGATGCTTTTTAAGCTTTATCTTCGTCTCCATTATACTTCTCTTTCCAACCGCCTGTCAGATGAAAATGCATATGGAAAACTGTTTGGCCTGCATTCGCTCCATTTGCTACACCAATCCTAAAAGCATCAATTATTTCTAATTTCTTGGCCATTTTTTGCGCAACTACAAGCATTTTTCCTAAAAGAGCCTGGTTTTCACTTGTCACTTCCGACAAATTAATTATGTGTTTTTTAGGTACTATTAAAACATGGGTCGGAGCGATAGGATTTATATTCTGAAAAACAATAAGATCGTCATCCTCATACTCAATTTTTGAAGGTAGTTCTCTTTTTATGATTTTGCAAAATACACAATCCCCCATTTATTTTTTAAGTTTATTGATAACATCCTCCAAATCCATTTGTTCGGACTTTTCAGCGCCTCTATCCTTCCACTCAATTTTCTCTCCGGTTTTTGCCGATGTCACAAGGCGCACGGGAATTCCGATTAGATCGCAATCAGAAAATTTTTCCCCCGCCGACACACTTCTGTCATCCCATAAAACATCAATTCCTGAAGCCGTCAGTTCATTATAAATTTCTTCACCTTTTCCGCCAGGAAGTTCAACCAAATGAACTTCAAAAGGCGCAACTACCTTGTTCCAAATAATTCCATGTTCATCGTGGGAAACTTCAACCAAGGTTCCCATAACACGTGTCGGGCCGATTCCGTAACTTCCAAACCAAACCGGCTTTTTGAGACCTTTCTCATTTGTATAATAAACATGCATTCTCTCCGCATACCATGTTCCCAAAGGGAAAATGTTCCCGACCTCAACGGTTCCTTCCAATTTTTCAGTTTTTCCCTCTTTACATTTTGGACATTTTTCTCCCCCACTTCCTTCAAATATCTCCTTATTTACGGCATAATCACATTTATTACAGGCAAAGATCGTATCCTCTCCATTAGCATCAATCACCTGAAATTCGTGAGTGTGTTTATCCGTAAAAACCCCACCCGAGGCCTCTACTACTTTGAAATCAAACCCCAGTCTTTTGAAGATCTTTATATAGGCTTTCTTTACTTTTTCGTAATACTCCATTAAATCACTCTCTGTCGCATGAGCCGAATAAAGATCCTTCATCATAAACTCTCTGCCTCTTAAAATTCCGCTCCTGGCACGCGGTTCATTTCTGAATTTTGTTGAGAACTGATAGACGATTGCCGGCAAATCCTGATAGCTTCTGATGTTTTTACGAAGCAGGTCCATTACAATTTCTTCATGGGTAAACGACAAAACATATTCCTTCTTCCTAACGTCTGAAAGCTTATACATAATTTCATCCGCCTTGTCCCAGCGCCCCGTCTCACTCCAAATCTCCTTAGGATGAAGGAGGGGCATCAGCATTTCCTGTCCCCCGATGGCATTTATTTCTTCCCTGATTATCTGATTAATTTTTGCAACAACACGAAGTCCCAAAGGAAGGAGAGTCCAGCTTCCGGACATTAATTGATCTATAAATCCGGCGCGAACCAAAAGTTTATGATTTATACTTTCGGCATCTTTAGGAGCCTCTTTTTTTGTTTTGGGAAAAAGTTGTGATTGTCGCATTTCAAGCCCATTGTATCATTTCGTCATCGATTCAATGAATCCGTCAATTCCGCCTGTTGTTACAAGTCTTCTGACATCTCCTATTGTTATTGCCAGAAGAAGGGTTAGTAAAAGCAAAAAACCGATATTGTTAATCACCGCTTCAACTTTTGTTGAAACTTTTTTTCTTATTACTACCTCTATGCCGATAAAAAGAAGTCTTCCTCCATCAAGGGCCGGAAAAGGAAGAATATTAAGAATTGCCAAGTTTACGGAAAGAATTCCGATAAAATTAAGAAGAGTCAAAAATCCTCCTTTGGAAGCCTCCGTTGTGACCGCATAAATTCCTATCGGACCGGATACTCCCGCCGGGCCTTCGCCTCTAAAAATCCCCGAGACCAGATCCCCCAGCCCCATGACAATGGTTTTACCCCAGAATATCCCTTCTTTAAATCCGTAGTAAATTCCAAAAAAGGGTCTTTGCCAAACCGGAGGATAATAAATCTCCATAGTTGTAATAGTTACTCCGACAGGCCCTTCTCCTTCCGGAGGGTTTTCTCTCGGGGTAAGTCTAATTTTTATGGCGTCTTCCCGACCATCAATGTTTCTCCTAACCTCGTAGACAACGCTTTTTCCCTTGTAGGCGCCGGTTTTGGCAATGAAGTCATCGGATGAGGAAACGGGGTCTTCCCCCACCTTTGAGATAACATCGCCAACGATAATTCCGGAGGTTTGTGCGGGAGAACCCGCCGCTACATCAACAACTTTTACTTCTCCCGTTTCCCTGGGAATTCCGGAAAAGGAATAAACAACTGCAAAGGAGAATATCGCCAAAATGAAATTCATAATCACTCCGGCAATAATCACCGAGGCCCTTACTTTTTTACTTTTACGAAGAAATGAATGCTTGGTATCGGTTTTGGCATCTTCTTCCTGTTCTCCGTGGAGCTTCACAAATCCTCCAAACGGAAGGGCGTTGACCGAATAAACCGTTTCTCCCACTTTTTTACCGAAAAGGCGCGGGGGAAGCCCAAAACCAAACTCCTCTACTTTAACCCCCGATTTTCTGGCAACCATGAAGTGGCCCAATTCGTGAACTAAAACCAATACGGAAAGCACCAGTATAAAAACAAGGATTGAGCCAAACATTGAAAGTAAGTATAGCGTATATAAAACCGACTATGAAGTAGAATCCTTTAGAAAACTAAATTTGCAAGAGTTCCGCCTTTTTCTTTTCTCCCATTTCATCAATTTTGCCGATAAACTCGTCGGTTACTTCCTGAAGTTTTTTCTCAAAGGAAAACTTGTCGTCTTCGGTAATTTCTTTTGCTTCAAATTTGTTTTTTATCTCATGCATTTCATCCCCCCTTACCTGGCGTATTGCAACTTTTCCGTTTTCAATTTTTCCCGAAAGAATCTTCACATATTTTTCCCTGTCCTCCGTGGTCATGGGAGGAATAACAATCCTGATTATTTCTCCGTCAATCGAAGGATTAAGTCCGATATTTGCCTCCACGATTCCTTTTCTGATATCGCCGATTATGGACTTATCCCAAGGATTAATAACTATCTGCGTCGGGTCCGGCGCCGAAATGCCGGCAAGCTCAACCACCTTTAATCTTTGGGTTCCGCCGTAGGCCGGACAAACAATGTTTTCAACAAGCGATGGGGTCGCCCTGCCCGTCCGAATCGCTCCAATATCGGAAGAAATGACATCGAGTGTTAACTGCATTTTGGAGCGTACCGAAGCTTCGTCCATTATTCTTTCCCTAATTCTACACGAAAAGCGCGTCCTATGCGAACATTCTCCCCTGTTTTGGCAATCAATTCCTTAATCAAGTCGGAAATCTTTTTACCGGAATCTTTAATAAAATCCTGCTTCTCAAGTTTCTCACCGCCCATTGAGGCCACCTGCATGGCCAGATCACGGCCCAAGGTTTCAAAAAGCTCATTCCTGGCAACAAAGTCTGTTTCACAAAGAAGTTCGAGAAGGCCTACAACTTTACCTGTATGGTGAGTGTATACAAAGATTTTCCCCTCGGAAGTTACCCTTCCCTCACGTTTTGATGCTTTTTCAATTCCCTCTTTCTTAAGGACCTCCAAAGCCTTTTTTTCATCCCCGTCAACCCCGTCTAAAACCTCACGAATTCTGATGATGGCAACTCCCGTTTCTTCTCTGAGTTTTTTAATAAGTTCTATATCAATTTTAGCCATTTTATTTTTCGGTTTTTACTTTTTGAGCGATACCTTTTTTGCCCTCTTCTATAGTCTGTCCGACCAAATTTAATATATATTCAAGAGCTTTACTTGCATCATCGTTCATGGGAAGCGGGTAATCTATCGGGTCCGGATCGGCGTTACTGTCAACTATCCCAACCATCGGAACTTTTTTGACATTGGCCTCGCGTACCGCGGCAGATTCTCTTTTGGTATCTACGACAAAAAGCACGTCGGGAATTCCAGTTAAAGATTTGACTCCGCCAAAGAATCTTTCAAGACGGGCAATTTCGCGGTCAATAAGAAGTCTTTCCTTTTTGGTGTATTTGTTGTAAAAACCGGCGGCAAGGTTTTCTTTCATTTCCTCCATCTTATTGATGGATTTTTTAATCTGGTCAAAATTGGATATTGTTCCTCCCAGCCATCTTTCATTTACATAGGCTACCCCGATCTTTTCTGCAACTTCGGCAACCTTATCCTTAATCTGCTTTTTGGTTCCGAGAATTAAAATTTTCTTACCATCTTTGGCCGCTTTTGCCAAAAATTCCAAAGCCTCCTCAATCAGGGGCTTGGTTTTGGTCAGATCAAAAATATGAACACCGTCTTCCTGCCCGTAAAGATGTTCCTCCATTTTAGGATTCCAACGCTTGGTCTGATGACCAAAATGGGCTCCAGCATCCATTAAATCTTCGAGTGAAATATTAATCTTTGTCATTAAAATACCCTTGCTTTCTTATCCCGCCATCGGTCGGAAGTTGTCCAGAAAGCGTAACCGATGTGTGTCCGATAATGGTCAATTATATAAAAATATCTATTTTTTAGCAAGCCTCTATCAGATTCTCCAAAAGGCAGGAGATTGTTACCGGCCCGACCCCTCCGGGAACAGGTGTAAAAAACAAGGCTTTCTTTTCAACCGCCGGATCAATATCACCGTGGGGAGAACCAACATCGATAGCAATTAGGCCGCTTTTTACCATATCGGGCTTAATTATTCCGGAAACTCCGGTGGCGCTAATTACAACATCCGCGATACCCGTCAGATCTTTGAGATTTTCGGTTTTTGCATTTGCCTCAAGTACTTTATAACCCTCATTTTTAAGCTCTTTGACCAAGGGCTTCCCAACCATTCCCGTGGCGCCAACTACACAAACGGATTTAATATTTTTGATGGAAAGCCTGGATTCGGCTTCATGCAAAATACTCATAACGGCCTTGCTGGTGGGGTGCAGAAACAAGCTGTCCTGTCTTAATCCGTCAACGTCTTTACCCGAATTGATCGCCCCGATTATTTCTTCCTTATGGCTTCCCAACTCACCGGGAACCGGCAGCTGAACCATTATTCCATGAATATTTTCATCCATATTTAAAGATTCAATCAAAGTAATAACTGTCGGAAGGTCCACCTTTTCGGGTAAGAAATAAGGATCCAGTTCCGCTCCGATTCTCTCGGCAGCTTTCTTTTTCAAACTGACATAAAGGCGGCTTGCTTCGTCATCACCGATAAGAATTGAGGAAAGGTGGGGAATTATTCCGCGGGATTTTAATCCTGCAGAAATAATTTTTAGCTCCTCAATTTTTTCGCCGGCAAATGCGCGTCCGTCAAAAACTATTGTCTTCATATGCGTATTTTACTACAAGTCGAGGCCAAAACCCAGATTAAGGAGTCGGGAACTTTTTGCAAAGGTCTTTTACTTCAAGAGCAACCTCATTCAAAAGATCATCGTTCTCAATCCTGGCACGGAAGTTTTTCATAAATTCTCCCCTCTTTTCCTTTTCGACAGGAAGTTTTTCACCTTTTATATGATCAATCACTTTTAAGATCCAGCCTGCGACAATCCTCATTTCAGATTCCTTCATGCCTCTGGTTGTGACCCCCGGCGTTCCCAATCTTATCCCTGAAGGATAAAAAGGTGGAGAGGAACCATTCGGTACGGAGTTCCTGTTAACCACAATTCCGGCCTTCTCCAGAGATTCCGCAACCACATTCCCTGATAAATCGGGTCTTAAATCAATGACTATCAAATGGCTTTCAGTCCCTCCCGTAACCAACTTAAGTCCGCCTTTTTTAAGTTCTGCAGCCAGGGATTTTGCGTTTTTAACAACTTGCCCTGCATACTGCCTAAACTCCGGGGTATCTGCTTCTATTAAAGCCGCCAAAATCCCCGCAGTAGTATTATTGTGCGGTCCGCCCTGAAGTCCCGGAAAAACTGCCCTATCGATTTTGGCCATAACCTCAATATCTTTTTTGATACCTTTTCCGGTAATCATAATGATCGCGCCTCTTGGGCCCCTTAACGTTTTGTGGGTTGTTGTGGTTACTATATGGGCAAAAGGCACCGGTGTGGGATAAACTCCACCGATAATTAGCCCCGAAACATGGGATATGTCGGCGATAAGCCAAGCTCCTATCCCATCCGCTATTTTCCCAAAGCGCTCCCAATCAAGTATTTGAGGATAGGCCGTAGTGCCAACAATCATCAGCTTTGGCTTTTCTTCCGTCGCCAACTTCTCTACCTCATCGTAATCAATAACACCATCGTCTTTTGTACCAAACTGAACCGACCTGAAAAACTTCCCAGAAAAAGTGATCTCCGGATGCCCATGAGTCAGATGCCCTCCCGAGGAAAGTTTTAGTCCCATTATCACATCCCCCGGTTCAATAAGACCAAAAAGAACCTCAGCGTTGGCCGGGGAGCCCGAATATGGCTGAACATTGGCATGTTCTACTCCAAAAAGAGCTTTTGCCTTTTCGATTGCCAGACCCTCGATTTCATCAACGATTTTATTTCCCTGATAATAACGCCTGCCCGGATAACCTTCGGAATACTTGTTTATAAGCACCGAGCCGACCGCTTCCCTCACCGCCTTTGAAGCGTAGTTTTCGGAAGGAATCATCATGAGAGTTTCCTCCTGACGTTTTTCTTCTGCCTTGATTAAATCCGAGACTTTAGACATAGTAAGAGTATTATAAACGCTTAAGTTTCTTTTCAAAAATTTCTTCAAGTACTTTTGTCACAGACTCGGAAACTTCCTCAACACCAGACTCTCCGTTAACAACATACCAATTCAACCCTCCCCATCCGGTTTTTGCCATCTCTCTATATCCGGCGATCAATCTGTCAAAGTATTCAGGTGATTCCTTATCAAACGGATCACCATTAATATCATTTCCGCGTCTATTTATAAAAGTTTCTTTTGAGATATCAAGAAGTATTACTGCATCAGGTTTATAATTTCCTAAAACAATATCTGAAATTGCCAGAATTTGTTTTTGATTTCCGCCTTCCGCATATCCTTGATATGCACCGGTAGAGGTGTGACACCTGTCGGTTAATACGTTGATCCCATTGTCAACATTGGGTTTCACAACCCCTTCAACCCAAAGTTTCCTGGCACCAAAGAAAAGGGCCATCTGTCCCTCCGCATTTATTAATTTTTCATTCTTGAGCATGAAGATTAGCTTTCGAATTTCCTCTGCCGGTTCGATACCACCAGGTTCCCTGGTATAGACAGTTTTAAATCCGTTTTTAATAAGAAGATCTTTAGCAAGTATTATTTGAGTTCCCTTACCGCTCCCGCCAATTCCCTCAAAGACAATGAACTTTCCAAGTTCCTGACTCTTTTTCTCAGGAGTTTGCATGCACTTTCCTTTTTCTTTCATCTTCTCAATCTTAATAAATCGCTTCCGCCGCCGGGAAAATAATCAGTTTTCCAATCAAGTACCGGAGGTTTTATGTCCGGTAAAATAAATCTACCGTCGACTCCGAACCGGCTACAAATATGACTCTCAATTCTATCCGCCAATTGTTCAGTGGTTCCCGATAAACCGCCCTCCGATGAGGTATTAGCGATAAATTTAAATGAACCGTTATCTTTCTCACCCCCCCACTCATTAACAGACTCAGATAGTCTGTCCAAATACTCCGGGTAATTCTCTAAAATCCACAGTTCGTATTTTCTACCTCTTTCTACAATTCTTTTTTTAAGATCTTCATTGTCCGCGGTTACTATGATGTGCACGTCGGGATATGGCAAGTCGCCCTTACCTGTAATTGCATAAAATACATTTCTATACAGATTCCATTCATTATCATTCATCCACCCCATCTTGTTATGTGTTTTGGCATAAATAAAGTCCATGCTCAATGAGGGGTCGATTAAAGACACTTTGCTTTTGTCTATATTTTTAAGCTGATCGACTTTAGAGATTAAAAAATTCATTTGGGATCTGAAACTGTACTCAGGGGGGTTCTCGTAAAATTCTTCCAAAAAAGGATTGGCCGGATAATTTTCTTCAACCGGAGTAATTCCCCACCTTTTCCCCAGCTCCGAAGACAATGTAGTTTTACCGCTCGCAAGACAACCCAGAAATCCTATTACCAGTGGTGCTTTTTTAATTTCTTCTTTTGAGGTGTTTCCTTCTTTTTCTCTCATATCAAAATTTCTAAAAGGTAATTCTTTGGCATTTTGCATTTATTAAAAATACTTTTCAAGTACTAGTTTTTGGATGTAGACAAAACTATTTTTAACAT
>DAHVYL010000079.1 GCA_027327685.1 Candidatus Woesebacteria bacterium | reverse complement strand
TATTCCGCTACCGGCGTCGGCAGAAAAGAAAGATTATTAATTATTTTTGTGCCAAACTTTTCCTGCACATAATTAAATGCCATATACCATTCCCACCGTCTTTTTGTGACAAACGAGTAAACTAAATCGTAGGAAGATATATCAAGATTTAGTGTTTCTGCATTAAAATCAGAGCCTGATTTAATAATCAAATCCGTGCTCTTGCACCCATCAATTATATGCCCCAACTTTTCCCCCTCCTCCTTGAGTCTTTTAAATTGATAATTTGTTGTGAGTCCTGCAATTAATATTTTCATTCAAGTATTTTGGCGTGAGAAATCGCATAATCCAAATAGATTTTAGTTATATTTTCTCCTGTTGCTTCTTCCATGCCGATCATCCCGGGCGTGTGATTTACCTCCAGGATAGATAGCCGACCATTCTTGTCAACGAGGACATCAACACCCGCAATGTCTAACCCAATTGATTTAATTGCACGTCTGGATAGATCCTCGATTTCGGGAGTAATTGGAAAAAGTTCGACACTCCCGCCAAGTGAGAAGTTTGCCCTGAAGTCTCCAGTCTTCGGAATTCTCCTCATACAATACATCTTGTCCCCAATCACTAATACTCTCAAATCATATTTGTAATCTATAAAATTTTGGATAATGATTTTTCTTGGCTTTACGTTTTCTTTTTGTCTAAGCTTTAGAGCCTCATTCATTTCCTCAACACTTTTTACCATATATATTGCCGCTCCTTTTCCGGTTCCCGCAGTTTTGATAATAGCTGGATATTTCATTGTCTTTGCATAGGCAAATAAAGCTTCGTAGCCCCTTGCATGGTAATAGTCCGGTACTGGAATCCCCGAGAAGATTAATTTGGTTATATCGAATACCTTATTGATTGAGTATTTATGGGACAAAATACTATTATCGAATACTTTTATCCCTCGAGATTTAAGGTACTGTCCGAGCGGCTCTACCGATCTCATTGCCGAAAACATTCCCCTAATAATTGCCATGTCCGTCTCGGGGATTTCCGGAAAGAATGTCACTTTTCCATCCACATACGAGTAATGAAAGTTGGAGAAATCGACAACGCTAGCCTCATGGCCCGCCTTTTGGGCTTCTGCCTTTATTCTTTCAATTTCCTCCATTTTAGGATTTGATGTAATTATGCTTATTTTCATTTTTGGCTAATCCATGGGCGAACCAAGAATCCCTGCAAGTCCGTTCTTCCTAATAGCACCTTATAAGTTAGATTTTTACGATTACTTACACTCATTTTTGTAGATATCTTTCGGCCTGCAATGTAAAATGTAACCCCAATAAATGGACGCCTTTCCTCACCTATCGCGCTAATTTTCTTTCCATACCAAAGAATATTTTCTCTGTCCATAAGCCCAAGCTCCTCTGCAAGTTCTTTATCTATTGAGCTACTCCAGGCACCCGTATCTATCTTCGCCGCCACTTTTATTCTCTTTTTGGAAGCGCTCACCACTTTTATTTCTTCCGAGGCGCCGATTGTTTTGATTCCTTCCGCAACTGCTTTTCTATTTTCAAAACGTCCGGCAAATAGTGCTTTTGCAATCTTAACTCCGTGTTCCATGTCAGCCACTTCCAGGTCTTCCACTCTTTCCAATCTTTTTTTAAGTCCTGCCCCATTGGCCAGTTGAATCTGCAATCCTGGCTGTGCATTAAGCTCCAGAACCATTGGACCTTTTTCCGGATGAATCACAATATCTACCCCCACATAGCCCAAATGCGAAACTTCTTGGGCCCTAACTGCAGTTTCCAAAACCCCGTC
>DAHVYL010000078.1 GCA_027327685.1 Candidatus Woesebacteria bacterium | reverse complement strand
AAAGTTCGTTGAGTTTGTGGTTAAGAAATGTCTCTCTAACAAAGGATCAGATGGAGGGTTTAAAAATGAAAAAAATTTTGGCAGTGGAAAGATACAAGGAATCGATGAGAATAAGGAGAGACGAGAGGCACAAAGAGTACTATATAAGCCAAAAAAGAAAGTGGTTACCCCTATCGGATAGGGAAGAGTTTGTTGCCGGGTTGTTCCTGTATTGGGGAGAGGGAAACAAAGTGAGTAGTAATAGCATAAACATAACAAATACAGACCCCGCCGTAATCAAATATGGTTATTATTGGATGAACAAATGTTTAAAAATACCCAAGAATAAAATTTTTATACTCCTTCATTTATACAAGGATATGGATATAGAGGCAGAAACCGAATTTTGGTCGAAAGAGCTGGGAATGGACAAGAATCAATTTAAAAGGCCGTACATAAAGGATTCTTTAAGGACGGATATTGATCAAAAAGGTTTCGGACACGGAACGTGTGGTCTGTGGGCATTCAAAACAGAAATAAAAGAAAATATTCTCATGGCTATAAAAGCGATTTCTGATTCATACGCAGGGAAAGTGCTCAATCTGGTATAATCGTGGTCAGGCGGGCATGTAGCTCAGCGGTTAGAGCGCCAACCTTATAAGTTGGATGTCCTTGGTCCGAACCCAAGCATGCCCACAGGTTTAGTTTCCCAATGTCACCAATCCCCGTATCCTGAAGAATTAAAGCTCGATGAGGGTTTGTTTTTTGCCTGGGTCTGTGACCTCGGCAAGTTCAAAATAGCGTTCAGTTGTTGAAAGCCTCTTGTGTCCTGAAACCTGCGAAAGAAGAACTATATCGACTCCTGCTTTGAGATTCTCGACAATAAACGTGGTTCTCAAATCATTAACGGAGTAGCTGGGTAGTTCCGCTTTTTGCATATATCTGGCAATTGATGCTCTGATATTCCTGACGGCCAGAGCCTTTCCGTTTTTGCTGATAAAAACATATGGGGACTCGGCTTTGGGACGGATTTCCAAGTAGGCTTTTAATATGTCTGAGGCAGGCTTATTAAGAGGAACATTTCTTTCCGGCTGTGTGGCATAGGCTTCAATTTTAAGAGAATCTTTACCTACATTTTCAGTTTTCAAACTGGCCACTTCAGAAATTCTAAGTCCCGTTTGCAGTATAAGTTCGATTATGGCCGCAATTCGGGTGTCTCCTCTGACAACATCCCTTAAGGCTCTATATTCAAGAGGGGAGAGGAATTTGGGCAAAACACTCTCAATTTTGGGATGTGCAACAGATGCAGAGGCATCCGACGATACAAAATTTTCGGCAATCATCCACCTAAAGAAGGTCTTAACCGCATTAAGCTTGCGGCTGACTGATTTTGGCGTGTATTTGTCGTTTAAAAGAGTGTCACGGAAAGAGTCAAGGTCATCAGGCCTGACTTGATCCGGCAAAACTTTTTCGCGCCTGACCAAAAAGTCTATCAATTGAGTTAGGTCGCTTCGGTAGGCCAAAACGGTTGCCGGAGAGCGCCTCTTCTCGTTTAATGAATCGATAAATTTCGGTAGCAGGCTTTTAATAGGTTCCTGTGCCATAATAAGATAATTAGCAGTTTGTTAGGCAATTATAGTGCAAATTTTAAAATAGTCAATGCATTACAGGATATAATTAGTTTATGGCAGATAAAAAATTAGAGTTACTTAAACTTAAATTTAAAAGACTTTTGGGATATGCTACCTGGTTTTTGGTGGCAGCACTTCTTGTTTCTACGGTCAAAAATGTAAATAGGGTGATAGGTATCAGGGAACAGGTAAGGGAGGAACAGGAAAGAGTGGAAAAAA
>DAHVYL010000077.1 GCA_027327685.1 Candidatus Woesebacteria bacterium | reverse complement strand
GTTTAAAATGAGTATGGACACAAAAGCCAAAACCAGGTTGGCCCCCGGTCCCGCCAGAGAAATCCAGATTTCGCCCAGACGCTGGTTACCCCGAATATTTGTTGGAGTAATAGGAACCGGTTTAGCCCAGCCAAAAAGAAAGGGTGATTTCAGTAAGACTAAAGTCAGGGGTAAAACTATGCTTCCCAAAATATCGATGTGGGGAATAGGGTTTAGGGTAAGCCGTCCCATCAGCCTGGCGGTAGGGTCGCCCAGACGCTCTGCAGCAAGCCCGTGAGATACTTCATGTATGATAATTGCGAGTACAAAACCGATTGCTCCGATAATAAGAATTAGGATATCCATTGCGGTATAGGGTAGTTAATAGTATAATGTCCAATATCTTAAATCGCAAAGTTTGATCTTGGAACCTGCGGTTTGTATTAAAAATATGGCATATATTTGTGACAACTGCGAAAAAGGAATAGTTCACGGCAATCAAAGCACCCATGGTAGAGGTGTGGCCGGAAAACGCTGGAAGAAAAGAGCTCAGAAAACATCAAGAATTTTCAAGCCGAATCTCCAGAAAATTGCTGTCGTGGTTGGCGGAAAATTGACTCAAATGAGGCTTTGTACGAGCTGTATTTCAAAATTCAGAAAAACAGGACTAATCAAAAAGCTTCGAACATCTTCTCCCAAAGTAGCTTCTTTATAATTATTTAAAAACTGAAGTTTCGTCTTTGATTCCGTAACCTTCTTTAAATTGTTTCCAGCTGACAGGCATTTTGCCTTCCAGTTGCACCTCATCGAGGACAAGTTTTTCTTCTTCCAGATGGGCTTTAAGTAGCTTGAGCCTTTTTTGGGCTTGCCCTTCCGTAGCCGATAGGCGAAGGAGGGTCCACGCTCCAGGCCAGGGTTGCATAGCTCTAATGAATCTTTCTGCCTGATGAGGGTCGGATTTTTGTAAATCTATGAAGCCGTCTTCCTTTTTCATTAATTTAGTAAAAGTAGCAGCACTTTCATCCTGGTCTTTTAAATTTATTTTTCCTTGAATATAGGGGGTTAACATTTCTACCAATATTTGCGCTGACTTTTCAAAAAGTCTATCTCTCAAAGTTTCTGAGTTGTCATCCGGAGCTATACTTTCTTTGGATTGGGAAACAATTGGGCCGTGATCCATTTTTTCATCCATTTTGATAATGGAAACACCCGTTTCACTTTCTCCTTCCGCGATTGCTGCCGGAACAGGGGAAGCACCTCTGTATTTTGGCAAAAGTGAGGGATGAATCACTAAAATTCCCTGAGGAAATAAATTGATGACATCTTTTTTAATAATTTCACCGTATGATGCCAAAATTCCGAGTGTGGCATCAGGAGGAGATTCAAGAAGGTCATTTGCAGAATAGTAAGTAGGAATTTTATGCTCATGAGCCCATTTATCAATCGGAGAATATGATAAAACTTGTTTTCTGCCGACAGGTTTGGGACTTTGGGTGACAACAGCAGCGATAGGAGACTTTCCCGGGCCGGTTACAAATTTTTTATGTATTGCGGTCAGGATCGGTAAAACATAATCCGGTGTGCCAAAAAATACTATTTTCATAATGTCATTCTGGAGCCGCATTCAATGCGGCGATAGAAACTTATTATAACCTAGCAGGATCCTTCGGTTACTACCTCAGGATGTCGCTTTCCTACGAAAGCTCGACCTCCTCCCATTCATCTCCTTCAACTTTGAAAAGAGGTTCACCTTCGTTTAATAAGTGGTCAATGAAAAGAATACCTTCCAAATGATCAATCTCATGCATGATTATCTGAGCTTGAAATCCATCAAAAGTTTCTGTGATGTCTTTTCCTTTTTCATCAAGATATTTAATTGTAACTCTTCCGGCACGTTTTAGAGGGCCGTAATAATAGGGAAGAGACAAACATCCCTCCAAAATTTCCTTTTTACCACGCGCAGCCTTGGCAGACAGGGATTTCGGCTCTATTTTGATAATTTCCGGGTTTATTACAACTCTTTCAAAACTTTTGTATTTAGCTACGAAAATTCTCAAGTTTTTTCCAATTTGGGGTGCAGCAAGCCCGACACCTTCAGGATCTTTTTGGACATCCAAAGTATCTTTAAGATCTTTAATCAGATCTAAAACTTTTTTATCTATTTTTCCGACCGGTTTTGATTGACGGCGGAGTACCGGGTCGCTTGAAAGCAATATTTTCTTGATCATTACTCAGAATTATACCATATTCTTGGCAAAATTCGCCTTCATTTGATGTTTTCCAGGTTTTGTTTTGCCATCGAATTTGCCGGGTCTAT
>DAHVYL010000076.1 GCA_027327685.1 Candidatus Woesebacteria bacterium | reverse complement strand
AGCCAAATCGGGATAATAATCCGAAATGAATTGTAACTGTAAAAAGAAAGAATCAGAGCGAAAGTTCCAAAAAGTATATTGAATTTATTTTTATCGGTTAAAAGAAATAAATATGTTCCCAAAAGAAAGAAAAAAATACCGGCAGTTGCCTCATATCCGGTTCTAGAAAAAATAAACATCCAGGGAGAAACGCTCAAGATGAAACCGGACAGTATGCCGATAGATTCCTTTCCCGTAATCTTTTTTGCCAAAAAATAAACCAAAACCAAAGACCCGAGTGAGTAAAAAACTGCCGGAAGCCTGACCGCATATGCATTTAAGCCCAGAATTTTAACAAAAGGAACCACGGAATAAATATAAACCGGCAACTTAAACTCACCGAAGGCTCTAAAGTGTAAAGGTAAAAAGTCTCCCCATTCGTCTTTCAGATCCGTTGCAATAGAAAAAGCATTATACCCAATTGAGGCTTCGTCCCAATAAACGGATGCGGGAAGAGTATCGATTCTATAAAGCCGGGTTACCAAAAAGAATAATAAGATAGAAGCAAAAAATATTTTATTTCTCGACATGTTTATTTGGATTCCACGATATCAAAGGCTCTGTCCCCATTCAAAAAATCGATAGTTAAAAGTCTTGGTAGAGAATCCGGAAAGTCTCCCGACTTTCCTATAAATAAAATTCTTTTATCCGGATTCGCACTGACTATATCCTGATATCTTGTGCCGGCATCCCCCAAATCCGGGAAATAGAACTTGTCAAAATTCAACACCCAGACCCAGTCGTTTGCTTCATACCTATTAAGCATTGGGTCATTTTGATACCCTACCGGATCCCAATTTAAAAAGAAGAGTGTAAACATGTGGGGTTCCCCATAAGTCCTGCTAAAGACAATCAGGTCATAATCACTTTTGTGTTCACCGATATACTTCACAGCTTCTTTGTAGCCATATTGCCAATCACGGGAATAGGCTTTGGGATAAATATTGTAGTAATTATTTAGATAAGTTCCGAATTGGAAAAGCAACAGTAACACCGATGTCAAAATCAAAGCCCATCTTCCAAGCTTATCCTTTCTAAATAGCCTATATGCTTCCCAGAAGCCCAAAGCCGTAAGTATTTCGTATGGAATCACAGCCAGAATTGTACGAAGCGCATTTGGAATACTGTCCACGGTTATTGCAACAGGAATAAAAGTTAAAAGAAGCCAGGAAAGAAGAAGCCCTCTCCAGGGATTTTTTGTTTTGAAAAGAAAAAAAAGCCCAAATAAAATAAAAGGTGCCTGGATAGCATAGAGTTCTCCTACCTCTTGGACATGGTGCTGTTTATGCCCGGCGCCTTTGATAAACAAAAAGTCGGGAGTAAAGTGGGCAAGATAGTTGCCGGTAAAAACATAGGCAAAGTGTGTTGCTTTATTATGAATTAGTTTTGGAAGAGGTGCCGGAAGGTTTGTAGCCCCCCTTGCTTTATTAATTCTTTGCACAAATCCGGGGTCATCGATAATGCTCACGAGTTTCAGTCTTGCCGTTGCCTGGCCGCTAAAGAAAAAGGTGATAATAGGAATCATCGAAGCGGCAAAGATGAAAAAACCAATCGCAAAAATCTTAAAGTTTTTCAAAACTTCTTTTCTGTAAATTAAAAATAAAACAAAAATAAAAAGAGGGCTAAAAACACGCGCAGCGTTATAGGTATAAATTGAGATAACAAAAGGAATAATAGACCAAAGCCAAAACTTTCTATCCCTAAAACCTTTAATAAAAAGCCAGACCCCCAGAACTACCCAAAAAACCGAAAATGAAGATTCAAAACTCGCTCTTGTTAATTGTATATGCCAAGGCGAAATTGCCAGTAAGAAAGCCGACAAAATGCCTACCCTGTAATTTTTTAAGATTTCTTTGGCCAGAAAAAACAGCAGCAGCACAGTTAGAGTCCCGTAAATTACGGGTGTGATCCTAACTCCCAGTTCATTTAGCCCGAATACGGCAATTCCCGGAATCGAGGCGTAAATTTGAACAGGAAGTTTATATTCCCCATAGGATTTGAAATTTAGAGGAAGGAGCCCCCCCCACTCATCTCGCCCACTTTTGAGGATTGAATAGGCGTTATAGCCAATTGAGGTTTCGTCCCAGTTTAAAGAAGGTGGAACCGAGTCGACTTTGTATACTCTCAAAAGAAAGGCCAGGGCCACAACCGCAAAAAGGATAATCTTGGTGATTTTACTTTTCATCACCTCTAATTATGCCCTAAACAGTCTTACTTGCACAACATCCTCGTGGAGTAACCAAAAAGTATGGGTTTATTAAGATGACGTCTGCCACCGTTCTTGCGGCATTATATCCCGGCATCATTACTGCTATTTTTGGGCTCTTTTTCATATGAATTTCAGGGTAATTCTAACACAAAAAAGAGTATATAAAATTTAATGCAAAACCGACTCCCCAAGTACAAAGAAACGCCAAATGACAGGATAGAATAAACGCGAAAGGGTTGTTGTCGGAACCATCGGGCAGGTTTTACTCTCACAATTCAGTTCGTAGGCGTTATAGATGTATTTTACATTCCACCACATTCCCACAACTACGACTCCAACTATAATCAGTTGGGAAATCTTCTTAATCAAGTTTTTATTAAAGATTGTATTAAGTAGAGACGGTGCCATGAGAGCCGAGAAAACCAAGCGATA
>DAHVYL010000075.1 GCA_027327685.1 Candidatus Woesebacteria bacterium | reverse complement strand
GGAGATGTGGTTCGCGGAACCTGGGAGAAAGCCTCGGCGCTTGACAGGGAAGTTTTTTATGATACAAATGGGAAAGAGATCCAGATGGTTCGAGGACAAACTTGGATAGAATTAGTTCCTGCTCAAAATGCCGTGGCCTATTAACCTGCTCCAAAAAATAGATGGTAAATTTAGCTGACATAATTACTTCAAAAGTAAGGATAAAAATATTGGAGCTTTTCTTCTCCAATTTGAAAGAAGTCTACCATGTCAGAGGAATAGTTAGGGAGACAAGTGAGGAAATCAATGCCGTGAGACGCGAACTTGCCAAACTGGAAAAAGATGGCATTTTAAGGAAAGAACCGCGCGGCAACAGAATTTATTATTCGATAAGACCAGAGTATTCTCTTTTTGGAGATCTGATTTCAATGGTTGCCAAAACCACAGGTTTGGGAAAGATGATTATTGATAACAAAAATAAGATCGGTAAGGTTTCGTTTATCATGTTTTCGGGTAAATTTGTCAGGCATAAAGAGCATAAACGCGAGGACGATGTCGATATTTTGGTCGTGGGAGATGTAGTTTTACCGGAACTGGCCTCTATAATTAGAGTTGAAGAAACCGCTAGAGGTAAGGAAATAAACTACACGGCAATGAGCAGGGATGAATTTGATTTTAGAAAAAAGAGGCGTGACCCGTTTCTCCTTGGAATTCTGTCCGGTAGCCGAGTTATGATAATAGGCGACGAAGAAGATCTGGTAGGTTAGCTATATGCTAGGAACTCCCGTTAGGAAATTTATATTTATCGTAGTTTTAACTTTGGTTGCAACTTTTGTCAGTTTGCCCCAAAGTTTTAGTCTATTTGGCAAAGAAATAAATCGTTCGGATATTAATATTAATATAGGTAAAACTTCAATACAGCGCGATTTTAAAATACATCTCGGTTTGGATTTGGCCGGAGGAAGCCAGCTTGTTTTTGAAGCCGATATGAGTAAAGTTCCTACAGAAAAACGGGCAGATGCCTTAACTGGGGTGAGAAACATTATCGAAAATAGGGTAAATATGTTTGGTCTTTCCGAGTCGACCGTACGGACCTCAAATTTTGAAGGCAAAGATCGAATTATTGTTGAACTCCCCGGAGTTGGCGATACACAAACGGCAATCAGTCTTATTGGCAAAACTGCCCAATTGTCCTTTGCAGAAGTAGAAGAAATGCCTTCCGTCGGAAGCGCTACACCGGCGGCTACGCTTGTTCCTACAGATCTGACAGGGGCAGATTTAGAAAGCGCCCAGGTGGTTTTTGAAAGCAATACCGGTTCTCCTGCGGTTTCAATCCAGTTTACCGAAGATGGTGGCAAGAAATTTACCGAAATTACAGGAAGAAATGTGGGTCGACAGCTTCCGATTATCCTTGATGATCAGATCATTTCGGCACCGACCGTTCAGGAACAAATAACCGGCAGGGATGCTCAGATATCCGGAAGTTTTACGATTGAGCAGGCAAAAGAGCTGGCAATTCAACTTAATGCCGGTGCACTTCCAGTTCCCATACAATTGATTGAGGAAAAAACCGTAGAGGCAACCCTTGGAGCATTGTCGGTGAGGGAGAGTGTGTTGGCAGGGGTGGTTGGGCTTCTAATGGTTGGTCTTTTTATGATTCTGTCGTATGGAAAACTTGGGCTTATTGCGGATATCGGGCTTTTTGTATTTTCGGTAATTTCTTTAGCTCTTTATAAGTTAATTCCAATTACACTTACTCTTCCGGGCATAGCCGGATTTATGTTATCAATCGGTATGGCAGTTGACAGCAACATTTTGATATTCGAACGTTTTAAGGAGGAAAAATTAAAAAGGAATATTCCGGATGCCCTGGAAGTCTCATTCGGCAAAGCTTGGGATTCCATAAGGGATGCCAATGCCGCAACAGTAATCACATCCCTTGTTCTTATGAATCCTTTGGACTGGACTTTTTTACAATCGTCCGGGCCGGTTAGAGGTTTTGCCATAACGCTACTTATGGGAGTAATCATAAGTTTATTTACCGGGATTTATGTGAGTCGGAATTTGTTAAGACTTTTTGTAAAGGAGAAAAAGAAATGAATTGGATGCGGTACCGTTGGCTTTATCTGATTTTATCCGGAAGTTTAATTATTTTCGGAGTATTTTCAATGCTTAATTGGGGTTTTAAAATCGGGATTGATTTTACTGGTGGTAGTCTTTTGGAATACAGACTTCCGAATGGTGATGTAAAAACTTTTAAAGGCAGTTTTATAGACCAGTCTCGAAAAGAAAAAATCAAATCGGATCTGGAAAATGAAATCGGAGGAAGTGTTAAGGAAATAAGATTTGAAAATGTCGGTCCGACAGTTGGTCCAGAAACGATTAAAAAGACAATGTATGCTCTTCTTATTTCGACTGCGGCTATACTTTTTTGGATAGCGTATCAATTTAAAAATTTGAAATTCGGAATTTCGGCGACCTTGGCTACTATCCACGATAGTTTAATTGTGATTGGTAGTTTCTCGGTTCTCGGACATTTTTTTGGTGCCGAGATAGATTTTCTTTTTGTGACAGCTGTTCTTACAATTCTTTCATTCTCAGTCCACGATACGATTGTTGTATTTGATCGAATTAGAGAAAAACGCAAGGGAAGAGCGGGAGATTTGTCCGAATTTGCGGATATGGCAATTAGTGAAACTATGGTCAGATCAATCAACAATTCGTTTACTATCATATTTATGCTTTTGGCACTAATACTTCTCGGCGGAGAGAC
>DAHVYL010000074.1 GCA_027327685.1 Candidatus Woesebacteria bacterium | reverse complement strand
AAAAAAGATGTTTGGGGAATCGTTGAGGCAATAGAATATGACCCTAACAGGAATGCCGAAATTGCGAAAGTTTTGTATGAGGATGGAGAAAGGCGCTACATTCTAAGTCCTGTGGGCCTTAAGATCGGATCCAAAATTATAGCCTCGGATGTGGCTCCGACCGAGATTGGAAATGTGCTTCCTTTGAGAGCTATCCCGGTAGGAACCCAGATTCACAATATTGAGTTAACAAAAGGAAAGGGCGGACAAGTAGTTAAAGGAGCGGGCAGTGTTGCAGTAGTTTTCGGAAAAGAGGATAATCTACCTTCCGGTAGGGCAAGGTGGGTTTTGGTTAAGCTTCCATCGGGAGAAATAAGAAGATTTGATCCGGAATGCGTGGCGGCAGTTGGCCAGATCGGAAATGTTGATGCCAAAAATGAAATTTTGGGGAAAGCCGGAAGATCAAGACATATGGGGATTCGTCCTAGTGTTCGTGGCGTTGCAATGAACCCGCATGCACACCCGCACGGAGGCGGAGAAGGAAGAAGCAGTGTGGGAATGAAATATCCGAAGACATTTTATGGAAGGCAAGCGGTTGGAAAGACAAGAGGAAAGAAGAGATATTCGAATCGTTTGATAGTTCAGAGAAGAGGAGGAAAATCAATTTTAGGCTGATATGGCAAGAAGTAGCAAAAAGGGGCCGTTTGTAGACCCGATACTGGTTAAAAAAGTTGAGCGCGGAATGGGGCTTAAAGAAAGTCCTATCAAGACGTGGTCAAGAAGATGTCAGATTTCACCCGAGTTTGTCGGAAAGTATTTCCAGGTTCACAACGGGCATGTCTTTATCGATGTTTTTGTGACTGAGGACATGGTCGGTCACAGGCTTGGAGAATTTTCACCAACAAGAACATTTAGAGGGCACGGAGAAATTGTAAAGAGGACGATGGATAAGACCTAAAGTTCCCATCCGGATATAAAAAATAAAATAATATGGACAATAAAGAATTTAAAGCAACACAAAAATATCTATTAATGAGTCCCAGAAAAATAAGGCTTGTTGTGGAAATTGTCAAAAAAATGAAGCCGGCAGAAGCTGTTGAGAAACTACCTTTCGTTCAAAAAAGATCGGGGGAGCCTTTGATGAAAGTAATTAAGAGTGCGATTGCCGCTGCCAAGTCTCAGGGGGTTTCTGAAACAGATTTGATTTTTAAAGAAATTCAAATCGGAGAAGGACCCCGTCTTAAAAGAGGAAGAGCAGCTAGTCGTGGAACATGGCATCCTTTTAAAAAGAGAATGAGCCATATCAGGGTCATCTTGAAGGTGAATAAATCAGAGGTTCAAGATCCAAAATCGGAAATTAAAGTAGGGGAGGCCGAGAATAAAGAAAAGAAAGGGGTAAAAAATGGGACAAAAAGTTAACCCGACCGGTATAAGAATTGGCACTTTTCTTCCTTGGAAATCAAGGTGGTTTGCCGACCCCGGAAATTTTAAGAACCTTTTAATCGAGGATATAAGAATAAGAAAAGAATTAACCAAGAAACTTAAACTCGCCGGGGTTACTGGTATTGAAATAGAAAGATTGCCGAAGAGCATGATAGTTACGATCACGGTCAGCCGTCCCGGTGTCGTGATAGGCAGAGGTGGAACGGGAATTGAAGATGTCAAAAAGTTTATCTTGAAAATAATGGCGGAGATTAGGGGGAAATCAGTTAAGGATCTCAAAATAGACATCAGGATTAATGAGGTCAAAAATCCCGAACTCTCGGCATATTTAGTTGCAGAAAGAATCGCCGGGGAAATGGAAAGAAGAATACCCCACAGACGAGCCGTTCAAAAGGCAATCGAAAGAGTTATGGCAGGCGGGGCGCTCGGGGTGAAAGTGGTCTTGGCGGGTCGTATAAATGGAGCCGAGATATCGCGTGTGGAAAAGTTTCATCAGGGATCCGTTCCTTCCCAAACGCTGCGTGAGCGCATTGATTATGCCCAAATACCGGCGCTTTTGCAAAGAGGCTATGTCGGAGTTAAGGTGTGGATTCATAAAAAAGCTGAGGATTAATTGACTGGTATGTTACAACCAAAAAGAAGAAAATATATAAAGGATTTTAGAGGAAGAAGAAGAGGTGCCGCCACCCGCGGGAACTCAATTTCTTTTGGAGATTTTGGTCTGAAGGCACAGGAAGTTGCCTGGATAACGTCGGCCCAGATAGAGTCTGCCAGAAGGACAATTACACATTCCCTAAAAAGAGGCGGAAGAGTTTGGGTTAGAATTTTTCCGGATAAGCCGATTACCAGCCGGCCCGCAGGAAAAAGAATGGGCGGAGGAAAAGGAGACATTTCAACCTATGTCGCAGTTGTCAAACCCGGCCTGATCCTTTTTGAGGTTGCGGGGGCGGAACCGGGAGCGATCAGAGAAGCTTTCAGAAAAGCCTCTGCGAAATTGCCGATTGATGTAAAAGTAGTCAGTAGGGAGGAAGAATAGGGTAAAGCCTATTTTCGACTAAAAATGAAAAGAAAAGAATTTAATGATTTAAGAGAAAAGAATGCTCAGGAGCTGGAAAAAATTGTTTTGGGCAAAAAGCTTGAAATTGAGAAAGCAAAAATGAAAATTATTGGTGGAAAAGAGAAAAATTTGAAAGTACGCAAGAATTTAGCTCAGGAAATTGCTAAAATACTAACCTTGATCCGCGAAAAAGAGATTATCGAAGGGTTGGAAGCTAAAAACGAAGAAGGAAAAAAGGTAGAAAAGAACAAATAACTAAATGAAAGTATTTACAGGAAAAGTAATCGGTTTGAAGCAGGCAAAAACTGCAACTGTTGCCG
>DAHVYL010000073.1 GCA_027327685.1 Candidatus Woesebacteria bacterium | reverse complement strand
ACCCGCAGAGATATCAACCTTGCCGGTGGCAAACGGCGCAGAGATATTTTTAAGCCAGTTTTTATCAGCAACACAACCGGCATCAGTTATTGCTACTACATTGTTCCTGGCCAGCTCAACTCCGAGATTCCTGCCCTTCGCCCGGGTGCACTTTTCTCTAAGCAGGGAAATTCCGCCAAACCTTTTCTGATAATGATCAATTATCTCAACGGTTCTATCCGTGGAACCCCCGTCAACAATCACTATTTCATCGGCCTTCTTTGATTGACCAACCAAAGAATCAAGTAGGGGTGCTATCGTCCCCTCTTCATTAAATGTGGTTATACAAATCGAGATATTCATTGGCTATTTCTTCCCAACTCGGAAACTTTTCAATCTTTTTAATTTCCTTCCAGTAGTCCTTTTTTAAAGAGTTATTGGGAAACACTACTATTTTACAGCCAAAAGTCTTTGCCTCAATATACGAAAGGTACCCGCCGGGAACACACCATTCCGCCTTTTTCATAAAAGGCTTCGGGTCAGTTAGGCCGTGAACTTTTCCGAACTTCTCGCATTCTTTTCGTAAATTTCCGTCGCCGACAAAATCGACTTTTAGTTTTTTGTTTTTGTCGAACCATTTCAAAAACTGCAACACGCCCGTATCTTTTTCCAGTCTTCCTACAAAAACCATCGAGTTTTTAATTTTGTCCGCCATATATTATTTTATCCGCCTTTATTCCGTAATATTTTTCAATATATTTTCCAACGGCAATTGTTCCCCAAGAAAGCTTTGCCGCAACTTTCTTCAAAAGAATGTTTCTCAGTGGAATCGGCCAGACCCCTTCCCACCCATGGAAAGTTATATAGACAGCTTTTTTAGGGTACAAAAAACGGAAAGGCAAATACCAGATAAAGACATCATGACAATGGATAACATTGGCATTTTTTATGATTTTGCGGTTCCTCCAAATCCAATACCATATGAATAGAAGTCCGAAAAATTTTATATGGGGGTATTTAATTTCTTTTTCGCTAATTATTTTTAGATTATGCCCCTTTTTTTTTAACGCCTTGGCAACTTCCCCGACATGTTTTTCAACGCCTCCGATATCCGGCCATGACCTCCTTGTTAAAAAAAGTATTTTCATATCTGAAGTGTACCATAAGTGGACTATTATCCGATTTTATGGTATTAAATAACCATAGGGCTCCAGATATTGTCAGGGTTTCAACTTAACAAAAATGAAGAAAACAAATAAAAAAATAGTGCTTTTTTACCCGCATTTATCAGAAGCCGCTAAAGATGCTGCCAGGACCCAAATGGATACACGCTGGATCGGACAAGGTCCTCTTGTGGACAAATTTGAGCTGGAATTTGAAAGACAAATTTCTCACGGACATAAAGCAATCGCGGTTAACTCAGGTACATCAGCTCTCCATTTAGCCTACATTTTGGCCGGTATAAAAGACGGAGATGAAGTAATAGGTCCCGTGTTCACCTGCTCGGCTACATACGCAGGGCTTCTTTATCAAAGAGCGAGAGTGGTTTTTGCAGATATAAATAAGGACGATCTGAACTTAAATCCGAATCATGTAGAAGAACTATTAAAAGTGAGGGGTGAAAGAGTTAAGGCGATAGTGGCCGTTCATTATGGCGGGTACTTGGTCGATATGGATAAAATTCATGCGATTGCCAAGAAATGGAACATCCCCGTGATTGAGGATGCAGCTCAGGCGATAGGGGCCACTTATAAAGGTAAAAATGTTGGTGAGCTTTCACAATATACCGCTTTTTCGTTTCAGGCTATCAAAAGTTTGACAACGGGTGATGGCGGGATGCTGACAATAGAAGATCCTATTTTGGAGGAAAAAGCTAAAAGGGTTCGTTGGTTTGGAATTGACAGAAAAGCCAAATTCGAGGAAAGGTGGAAGAAAGACATTTTTGAAGTGGGTTATAAATATCAAATGACGGATATGGAAGCCGCGATGGGACTGGCCGGACTTAAAGATTTGGATAATGTCATTAATCACAGTAAGAAACTATTTGAGGCCTATGTAAAGGGACTGACGGGAATTCCAGGGATAAGGGTAATGAATAAAAATGTTTTAACAAAGGCAGATGGTATAAATCCGACCTATTGGCTCTGCACGGTTGAGGTCGATGACAGAGAGGCTCTAAAAAAGAAATTGGCTGAACATAACATTGAATCAAATGAAACGCATTTCAGGTGTGACAGATACTCGATCTATGGGGGCAGGGTTTATGACTGTCCCAATATGGACTATCTAGAAAGTAGGTACCTGCTTTTACCAACGCATTGGTACGTAACACCGGAAGATGTTGATAGGATCTGTAAAATTATAAAGTCAGGCTGGTGACATAAAATATGACTTTCAATTCTGTAGAAACCTTTTCCGATGCACTGACTGTGCGGCGTATTCGAAATGAATGCCGTACATATCTGACTAATTATACAGACCAGATCAGTATCCCCCGTCAGATTTACTGGTACTTTACTTATTACAAAAGGGCGGCGAGAGCAGATACATACCGTATTTTTATCACCCGAGACAGTAAAAACCAACCTGTGGGATACGGAGCACTCCACCATCTCGGCCAAGAACTTTTTGTAACCGAATGTGTTGCAAAAAAATACCGCGGGCAGGGTTACGGACAGGCAATCCTAAAAAAACTGATAGATATTGCCGAGCGCAGAAAACTCCCTTTAATTGCCGAGATTCGGTCAACAAATAAAATATCAATCGCACTGCATGAAAAATATGGTTTCATTCTTAACGCAACCAAGCAAAAATCTGGTTATAAATTATACGTCTACAAG
>DAHVYL010000072.1 GCA_027327685.1 Candidatus Woesebacteria bacterium | reverse complement strand
GCGTCTGAGAGAGCGCGGAGTTACCCACCTCCGCGGCAGAGGACGGGGTGACGAATATGTACGCCTGAGTGTTTTGGTGCCTGAGAAGTTAAACCATGAACAGAAGAAACTAGTTGAGGAAATGAAAAATAGTAATTTGTAAATTCACAGTATTGTTTGACTTCGGATACCTTCAGAGGTAAAATGATCCTTGGAATTGGAGTTGTTTGAATTTGGTGGGAGAAAGTCCCGCCATTTTTTTTACAATATCAGGTGATGAAATAATATTATGCCGACAGCAAGAACAGAATTTTCGCAAGCATTGAAAGCAATAGCCGCCGAAAGGGGGCTTAACCCCGATGTGATTTTGGAAACCATAAAACAAGCCATAATTGCCGCATATAAAAGAGATGCCAAAGAACAAGGAGTTGAAGTAGACCTTTTTGATTATGATGCAGTGATCGATCCTGTGGATGGGGAAACAAAAGTGTTTGCCTGGAATTTACCGGCTGAGGATGCTACAGACGAGGAGATCAAAAAAGCTAGGGCAGAAAAAAAGGATGTAACCCCCCCTGGCTTTGGGAGAATTGCCGCACAGACCGCGAAGCAAGTGATTCATCAAAAGATTCGTGAAGCTGAAAAAGGTGTAATTATGGAAGAATTCCAAGAAAGAGTGGGATCTTTGGTCTCCGGACTTGTCTTGAGATTTGACGGACCCAATGTCAGGGTGGACTTGGGTAGAACCGAGGCGATACTTTTAGCCGAGGACAGGATTCCCAATGAAAGATTGAATTTAAACCAGAGGCTTACTTTCCTCATCAAAGCCATTAACGAAACCCCGAGGGGTAAAGAAATATTTTTGTCCCGGGGTGCCCCGGAATTTGTTGCCAAGCTTTTTGCCAGAGAGGTTCCGGAAATTGGTTCCGGCTCGGTTGAAATAAAGGCGATTTCCAGAGAGGCGGGAGTTAGAACAAAAATTGCCGTGTTTTCGAGTCAAACCGGAGTTGATCCGGTAGGATCGTGTGTCGGGCAAAAAGGGGTGAGGGTACAGGCGGTTACCAATGAAATCGGTGGAGAAAGAGTCGATGTAATTCCCTGGAGCGATGATTTGTCCGAACTTATCAGATCGTCCCTTTCGCCGGCTGAGGGTTTGTCTGTGGCCATTGATGAAGAAGCAAAAATAGCTAAAGTTTCGGCGCCTGAGGATCAACTATCCATGGCAATCGGAAAAGACGGTCAAAATGTCCGTTTGACGGCTAAACTTACCGGTTACAGAATTGAAGTTGAAGGAAACGGTGAAATGTCTGGAGAACAGGAAAAAGAGGAAAAAAGTGAGAAATCAAAGTCGGAGGAAAAAATAGTTGAGAATATAAAGACCGAGGAAGAAAAAGTTGAGCAAAAGGAAGATGTGGTAGAGAATGCCCAGTCGGAACAAAATCAGGAGGCGGAGAGTGTGAATGGGGAAGAGGGTCAGGGAAAGAACAAGAAGTCGGAATAAAAATGAAAGCTATTTACTTAATTTTTCAGTTTTAAAGCTTCTTGGTCTTCCTCAGGATTCTCAATCATTTACCTCTTATTTCTGATAGTAAATTAATTTAAATTATGGAAGAAACAAAAGTAAAGGTAGTTAATCGCCCACCCATTGTAGTAGTGCTTGGGCATGTCGATCATGGAAAAACGACACTCCTGGACACAATTCGTAAAACCAACATTACAGCCAAAGAAGCCGGCGGAATTACCCAGAAGATTGGTGCATCGATGGTAGAGACTAGGGATGGCAAAAAAATAACGTTTATCGACACTCCGGGCCACGCCGCTTTTACCAAGATGAGAGGCAGAGGGGCAAAAGTTGCCGATATAGCCGTCCTGGTTGTCGCCCAGGATGATGGGGTACAGCCCCAGACAAAAGAAGCCCTGGGGATTATCCGGGATGCCGGAATTCCTTTTATTGTTGCCGGAACAAAATCAGACGTTGCCGGTACAAATCCGGAATCACTCAAAGGACAGCTTGAAAAGGAGGGTGTGTTTTTTGAGGGGCGCGGGGGGGATACTCCGTTCATTTCGGTTTCTGCCAAAGCAAATGCCGGAATCTCCGATCTTCTGGAAATGCTGACTCTCATGGCTGATGTTGCCGAGCTTAAAGGCAGCCCCGATAATCCGCTGGAGGCGGTGGTTATAGAATCGGGAAAAGATAAAATGGGTACGGTTGCAACTGCGGTATTGAGAAACGGTAGCATCAAAGTGGGTGATGCAATTTTTGCCGAAAAAGTTGAATGCAAAGTAAGGGCGCTTTTTGATGATGACGGCAGAAGCATAAAAGAAGTTCTGCCCGGATTCCCGGCAAAGATTTTTGGATTTTCCGAAGTTCCACCGGTAGGGGCACTTGTTACCGATGAACCTACCGAAGCAAGGCCGGAAGAGGTAAAAATAAGGGGAACTTTTGATTTGAGGCGTCTTAAGGATGACGAAATTCCGGTAATTATTAAAGCGGATAATGCCGGCTCTCTCGAGGCAATAACTGCCTCACTTCCCCCAAAGATTGTGGTCGTGGGAGAGGGAGTTGGTGAGGTAACAAGCTCAGATATAATTGATGCCAAAACAGGTAATGCCTATGTTTTTGCCTTTGAATCAAAGATACCTGCTGACATTATCAAACTCGCCGAAGCAGAAAAGGTTAAGGTTGAAAGATTTCAGATTATTTATGAGCTTTTGCAAAGACTTGAAGAAATATTAAAAGAGGGAAGGGTGGAAATACTTGGCAGGGCAGAAATTCTGGCTTCTTTCCCCTTCAACAATAAAAAGGTTGCCGGGTGCAAAGTGATAGACGGCAGAGTCTCAAAGGGAGATACTCTCCTCTTGCAAAGAGGAGAAAAAGAGATCGGCAGGG
>DAHVYL010000071.1 GCA_027327685.1 Candidatus Woesebacteria bacterium | reverse complement strand
ACCAAGCCTTCTTCCGCCACCCAAACAAGGGTGTTGGCAGTTCCGAGATCGATAGCAATATTTTTGCGAAGCATATAAAACGATTGATTATACCAGTTCAAAATAGCAGATTGTCGACTGTTATTTTGGCCGTTATGACTATATAATATAATATCACAGCCCAATCAATACGCATGACTAAAATCAGGGTCGTCTTTTTCATCATCACTTTAATTATTGTCGGAGGCCTGGGCGTCTTTGCCACCTATTACGCACGGGGCTACAAGTTTGATTTAAAAACATTGAAGTTCCAACCCAACGGGATTTTGGTACTCAAATCCGAGCCTGACGGAGCCTCAGTCTATATCAACGGCGAGCTCAAAACGGCAACAAATGCCAATCTTTCCATTGCTCCGGGAACCTATGACGTTGAGGTCAAAAAGGACGGCTATTTCAGCTGGTATAAAAGACTAACCATAGAAAAAGAAGTCGTAACCCAAGCCACAGTTTCGCTTTTCAAAAATGCACCCTCGCTCTCCCCCACGACACTATCCGGTGCAGTCAATGTAATAATGTCCGAGGACGGGTCAAAGATTGTTTTTAGCGTCCTGCCTTCAAAAAGCACAACCAACGACAAAACAGGCCTCTGGACTCTTGACACATTCAGTCTGCCTCTTGGTTTCGGTTCAGGTCCAAAAAGAATCGCCGACGGAGATATGACTAATGCCACTTACGCCTTCTCATCCGACTCAAGACAATTACTTTTAACAGTATCAGAGGGTATCTTTCTGATAGATACAGGATCATTTACTTCGCAAAATCAGAGAGTAAATGTTGCCTCCCGGGAAGACGAAATCCTCGCCGAGTGGAAGGCAGAAAAAGAAAATACCAATCAAAGCCTGATCAGAAATCTGCCGCCGGAGCTTGCCGACATTCTTTCCAGAAAAGCCGCCGCCTTCATTTTTTCACCGGATGATAATATGATTGCCTATACCGCCAGCGGATCAGCCACCATACCCGATAACCTGATAAAACCCCTGCCAGGAGCTTCCAGCCAAACCCAGGAAAGAAATATCCAATCGGGACGCACCTATGTCTACGATATAAAAGAGGACCGCAATTTCTTAATAACCGATCAGCCGGTTACCATCAGTAACAGCGATAAACCTGAAATCCCGGCTCTGAGGTGGATGTCTTCAAGTAAACATCTTCTCTGGGCGGGACCTAATCAGGCTGTCATCATGGACTATGACGGCACCAACAGGCAAGTGGTCTATTCCGGATCATACGTAATGCCTTCCGTCTTTCCTTTCTCAAACACAACCAAGCTCCTGATACTTACGAATCTGGGATCCCCCGCCTCAGCCGCAAATCTCTATACTCTGACGGTCAAATAATCCCGGCTTCGTGATATAATTTCGGTGGTAAAAGTCCTCATAGTTCAACGGATAGAACGGAGGTTTCCTAAACCTTAAATCCAGGTTCGATTCCTGGTGGGGACACATAAAAGGATTTGATATTTAAATCGGAGTGTAGGTCATCGGTAGACCGCCGCGTTCGGGTCGCGGAAGCAGACGGTTCAATTCCGTCCACTCCGACAAGATTATAACGAAACCTCTGCCGGAAGTGTCTGAAGCATAAATTCTTCCGGTTTCTCCATAAAAATTATTCGCTTGCCAATTTTCTGGGCGTATCCAATTTCAATCATTGCAGATGCTCCGACATAACCCTCCGGGTCGCATACTATCAACGCATCTGAATTATCTATTGAGTTCAAGTGATGTCTCTCTAACTTAAGTGGGCTCATATCCTCTTCCCCGCTAAATACCACAAACTCTTCACCTGGGTTCTTCGGTTCAGTGAACCTAGGGCTTAAAACTAAAACCCCACGACCGACCAGATGCTTTCTAACCCTTAATATGTATTCAAGAT
Organism: Candidatus Woesebacteria bacterium; assembly: GCA_027327685.1. Taxonomy (GTDB): domain Bacteria; phylum Patescibacteriota; class Microgenomatia; order UBA8517; family UBA8517; genus UBA8517. The sequence continues at coordinate 1,105 of DAHVYL010000071.1, read as the reverse complement.
GTTTCCTAAAGCTGCCGCTTATGGTTACATTTTTAAATTCTTGTCTTACAACACCGTCGATCAAGTTTGAATTAGAAGGAATAATGACCTCAACTCCATATTTTCTACAAATTGCTTCCGCAATCGCACTACATGGCCTCGCCCCATGCATCCACGTAGGATTATCCTGCATAAGACTTTCTAAATCTTTCAACTCGACATCAGCAAAAATTTCTTGATTTCTCTTGCTAAAGTTGTCGGTGACGATATAACTAGGATGGTCAACGTCTTCAAAAAGATCGTTTTTCTTTAGATTGTACTCCGCCAGCTGCATATATCTCAGTTCCCCACCTGAGTAAAAAGCAGTCGCAACCCTGTTATCCAAGGAAGGGAGTTTGCTATCAACAAAAGCAACAACCTCTTTTAAACTGACGGCGGAGTATGGATCATTGATATTTGGGAATTGCGTTAAAATTGTCCCAACCCCCAAGTCAACATTTCTCGTTTCAACGGCCTCCTTTCCAAACATTACAACGAGTTCAGTTGATCCCCCTCCAATATTTATCAGGAGTACTGGTTTACTTGAGTTTTGATATCTTCCTGTCAAAGCAACTTGAAGATAAAAGCTTTCCAGGTCTTGAGTGACGATATTAAAATAGAGCCCTGTTTTCTCAAAGACCTCATCAATAAATTGTCTTTGTGTCTTGGGCGACATCTTTCTATATAGGGCGGTTGCATAAAGTTTAATGGGTAACCCGGGATATTTGCCTTTTACCTCAAGAAGCAACTCAAACATCTCTTTTTTATTTATCTCCGAAATCCCCACCTCAGGATCAAAACCTTGCTTAAAAGGAATGGATCTTGTAATAGTAAGTTCCACCGACCCGCTTTCATATAATTTGTAGATTTTTATGGTCGAGGAACCTACATCAACCAATATTTTCTTAATTTGTTCTACCATGATAAGTTTATATTAAGACCGAAATTATGCATTCCGTACATAATTTGTTTATAATTCTCACAATCTAATTATATGCATGCCCTCACGATCTGCAACTCATGTGGATTTTTACGTCATAAAAAACTGATTTTAGAATCGTGGGAAAATTAAGTTTTTAAGAACTTA
>DAHVYL010000070.1 GCA_027327685.1 Candidatus Woesebacteria bacterium | reverse complement strand
GCCTTGGGAAAAATGGCGTCGTTGGATATCTTGACAAGACTTTTTCCAGTTTTAGATAATTTAGAGTCTGCCCAGGCCCATTTGCAAGATGCGGGTTTGGCTATAAGTATAGGGGAATTTAAGAAAGTTTTGATCGACGAGGGTTTAACTGAAATAAAACCAAAGGTGGGTGAAGAATTTGATGAGGACACTATGGAGGCTATTGAAGTTACTCCCGGTACGCGAGATAATATTATCTCGGAGGTGAGGTTGACGGGTTGGAAATTCAGTGACGGACAGGTGATCAGACACGCAAAGGTAAAAGTGTCTAAGGCAGATGAAGATTGAATTTAATATTTATAAATGACTAATATAAATAACTAAAAAAATGGGAAAAATAATTGGTATAGATTTAGGAACAACAAATTCGTGCGTAGCCGTGATGGAGGGGGGTCGTCCCAAAGTCATTCCGGCCGTTGATACCGGTAAAAACACCACCCCGTCGGTTGTTGAACCCATTAAAAATCTTGTTGGGGACGTTGGCAAACGTCAAATGATTCTTAATGCCAAAAACACCGTCTACTCTGCAAAAAGATTGATGGGTAGAAGGTTTGAGGACAAGGAGGTTAAAAGAACTATTGACATGGTTCCCTACAAGATTGTTGAGGGTAAAAACGGGATGGCCGATATTGAAATTGAAGGTAAAAACTACACCCCCCAGGAAATTAGTGCCAGAGTCCTCATGAAGCTCAAAAAAGACGCGGAGAAGTATTTGGGTGAGAAGGTTGATCAAGCTGTAATCACGGTACCGGCGTATTTTGATGATGCCCAGCGCCAGGCCACAAAACAAGCGGGTGAGATTGCAGGACTTAAGGTCGAAAGGATTATCAATGAACCAACCGCAGCGGCTCTCGCATATGGAATGGATAAGAAAAAATCCGAGAAAATTGCAGTCTATGATTTAGGCGGAGGGACTTTTGATATTTCAATTCTTGATATAGGGGACGGAGTTATCGAGGTTAAGGCCACGAATGGGGATACCCATTTGGGAGGAGACGACTTTGATGCGGTAATAGTCGACCATATTGTCTCCGAATTCAAAAAGGACAATGGGGTTGACTTAAAAGCAGATTCTCAAGCACTTCAAAGGGTTAGAGATGCCGCAGAGAAGGCAAAAATCGAGCTTTCGGCTGCTGATGAAGTTGAGATAAATCAGCCGTATATCACCCAGAAAGACGGGGCGCCGCTTCATCTTACGATGAAATTAACCCGTGCCAAGATGGAAAGTTTGGTAAATGAGCTTATAGAAAAGACTGTTAAGCCGGTCGAATCCTGTTTGAAGGATGCAAAGCTTGACCCTCACGATATTGATGAAGTGATTATGGTTGGGGGAATGACCAGAATGCCCAAGGTTGTTGAGGTTGTCAAAAACTTTTTTGGCAAAGATCCGAATCAGTCCGTCAACCCGGATGAGGTTGTAGCGGTTGGTGCCGCAATCCAAGGCGGAGTTTTGGGCGGAGAAGTTAAGGACATTCTTCTGCTTGATGTTACACCTTTGACCTTGGCTATTGAAACGCTTGGTGGAGTAGCAACACCCATGATACCCAGAAATACAACCGTCCCGACAAGCAAGACCGAGGTCTTTTCGACTGCGGCTGACAATCAAACTCAAGTTCAGATTGTTGTAACCCAAGGGGAGCGCCCGATGAGTGCCGATAACAAGACTCTTGGAACATTTATTTTAGATGGAATTCCGCCTGCACCTCGGGGAGTGCCTCAGGTTGAAGTAATTTTCGACATGGACGCATCCGGTATCCTGACTGTTACGGCTAAAGATAAAGCAACCGGTAAAACCCAAAATATTAAAATTACCGGTGCCGTGGGTCTTTCTGATGATGAAATCAAAAGGATGCAGGAAGAGGCTGAAAAACATAAGGAAGAAGATGAAAAGAAAGCCGAGATAATCAAGGCTAAAAATAACGCAGATGCGATGGTGGCAACGGCCGAGAAATCTCTCAAAGATGCGGGTGATAAAGTCCCTGCCGATGTAAAAGAAAAAGTTGAAGAGAAGGTAAAAAATGTCAAGGAAGTTGCAGGCAAGGAAGATTCCTCAAAAGAAAATATCGAGGAAGCAACAAAGGATCTTTCAGACACCTTGAGCCAGATTGGCCAGGCAATGTATGGTGCTCAAGGCCAGCCCCAGAGCGGGGAGGCAAAGGGAGAAAAAAAAGAAGGGGACGGGGAAGAAAAGAAAGAAGATGGGAAAAACGAGAAAGTCGAAGAGGGAGAAGTTGTAGAGTAACTTCATTTTAATGGCCACAAAAACCGATTACTACGATATCCTCGGGATATCAAAATCCGCTACCGCCGACGAGATTAAAAAGGCTTATCGGAAACAGGCTTTGGAATGGCATCCCGATCGCCACAAAAACGACAAGGAAGCTGCCGAGAAACGTTTTAAGGAAATAAACGAAGCCTATCAAATTCTTTCCAATTCTCAGAAAAAGGCTGCCTATGACCAATATGGCCACGCCGCTTTTACTCCCGGAGGAGCTCCGGGCGGAAGTCCTTTTGCCGGAGGCTTTGGGGGCCAGGGCGGGCCTTTTACATATACATATACAACCGGTGGGGGTGAAAACCCCTTTGGCAATATGGATTTTGGTGATCCGTTTGATATTTTTGAAGCATTTTTTGGAGGAGGCAATCCTTTTGGTAGGAGTGCAAGACAGGTAAAGCCAAGGTACTCCATGACGATTGATTTTATGGACGCGGTTAAAGGGGTTTCAAAAGAAGTTTCAATTGAAGGGAAAAAGCGAAAAATCAAAATCCCGGCAGGAATCTATGAGGGTGCAACAATAGATTTCGGCGATTTTAGGCTTTCGGTCGGAATCAAACCTGATAAAGTTTTTGAAAGACAGGATGATGATATCTATGTTTCGGTGGGAATTCCGTTCTCTTTGGCAGTTTTGGGCGGAGAAATAGAGATCCCGACCATTGACGGAAAAATAAAGATTAAAATAAGAGCAGGTACTCAAAGTGGAA
>DAHVYL010000006.1 GCA_027327685.1 Candidatus Woesebacteria bacterium | reverse complement strand
GGACTATAAAGCATTAGTGGGAGATCCCTCCGACAACTATCCCGGGGTGAATGGAATCGGACCAAAAACTGCGGAAAAACTTTTGGAGAAGTATGGAAGTATAGATAAAATATATGCTCATTTATCAAATATTGATCCGAAAGTAAGGCAAAAGCTTATTGATGGAGAAGCCGATGCAAAACTTTTCCACAGGCTTGCGACGATTGTCAAAAATGTGCCCTTAGAAATTGATTTTCCGCAAATGAAAAAGTGGAAAATTGATAGTTCCGAAGCCCTAAATTTATTTGAAAATTTCGGTTTTAAAACTTTGACGGAAAGAGTTAAAAAAGTTGGTAAAATAATGAGTCAGGAAAAACAAACGTCATTTTTTTAATGAAAAAAATTGCAATAGTTCATGATTATTTAAAAGAGTATGGAGGAGCGGAGAAAGTTGTAGAAACTCTTCTTGAGATTTGGCCCGACGCGGATATCTATACAACTGTTTTTCTTCCCGAATATGCCGGCTCGCATAGAGATCGGGTCGAGAAATGGAAGATTCACACCTCATTTCTTCAACAGGTACCGTTTAAAGCAAAATTAATAAGCATGTTTAGGTTCATTGCCCCCCTGGTTTTCAGAAGCTTTAACTTATCGGATTACGACGTAGTCATTACTTCCACGGCGGGAACTTATACCAGCCCAAACTTTGTCAGAATAGGCAAAGAAACCACTCTAATCAACTATTGCCACACCCCCCCGAGATATCTTTATGGATATCCTGTTGCTAATGATTGGAGAAGCAATTGGTTTAGGAGAATGCTTTTATTTTTGGGTAAGCTGCCGATGCATTTTTTACGGAAGTTGGATTATAAAGCTGCCCAAATCCCAGATTACTTTATAGTAAATTCAAAAGAAGTTGCCGGCAGGGTCAAGAAATTTTATAAGCGCGATTCAGTGGTTATTTATCCGCCGGTAGAAATTCCAAGGGTAAATTTGCCGATAAAAAAAGAAAATTATTATTTAATCGGAGGGAGAGTATCACGCCATAAGGGACACGATATCGCAATAAAAGCATTTACCGAATTGGGACTTCCGTTGAAGGTTTTTGGCGGGACTTTTGCCTCATATGGACTTGACCAGTTTAAGAAGTTTGCCGGTAAAAATATTGAATTTTTGGGCGAAATATCGGATGAGAAGAAATGGGAATTAATGGAGCATGCAAAAGCTTTTGTTTTCCCATCAGAACAGGAAGACTTTGGAATTATTCCGGTTGAGGCCATGGCAGTCGGAACACCCGTGATTGCTTTGGGTCAGGGGGGAACGCTTGAAACCGTTATCGATGGCAAAACGGGATTATTTTTCTGGAAAAGAACACCGGAAGCGTTGGTTGCCGCGGTTAAGAAATTTGAAAAAATGAAATTCAGTTCTGGAGACTCTATAAACCAGGCCAAAAAGTTTTCATCGGCACGGTTTAAAAAAGAAATAACTAAATTTATCAATAACAATGCCTGAATTACCCGAAGTCGAGACAATGCGGTTGCAGTTAAAAAAGTTTCTTGCGGGTCATAAAATTGTATCCGTTGAGGTTAAAAACAGTAAAACTTTTCAAGGAGACGAGAAAAAGATCGTTGGTGGAAGAATTATCGATGTAAGGAGGTTCGGAAAGGTGTCGGTAATCGACCTCAACAACAAATACTCGATTCTCACACATGTTAAACTGACCGGTCAATATATTTACAGGGGGCCCAATCTTCCCAGCCCGGAAAAATTGTCCACTAAAGTTACAGGAGGAGTTCCCGGCCCCCACACTTTGGTTATTTTTAATCTGGATAGAAACGGAGTGCTTTATTACAACGATGTTAGGCGGTTTGGTTGGATCAGAATAGAAAAAACGAAGGATGTCGAGAAAGAAAAATTTATAGTTAAGCTCGGGCCAGAACCCTTCAAGGGATTGACTCTTGATGTATTTCAAGAAATTCTTTCAAAAACTTCCCGTATGATTAAAGTTGTCTTGATGGATCAGGAAAAAATGGGCGGGGTGGGAAATATCTACGCAAACGATGCCCTTTGGCTCTCCCAAATTAATCCTAAAACTCCCGCAAAAGACATTGATCGGGAATCCGTCCAAAAACTTTATGGCGCAATCCTTAAAGTACTGAATGTCGGTATAAAATATGGAGGGGCAAGTGAGCTTGCATTTGTCACCCCGGACGGCAGAGAGGGGAAATACCAAAAACACACTTTGGTCTATGGACATGAGGGAGATCCTTGCGAAAGATGCCACAAGTCGGTTATCAAAAAGTTCTTTCTGGGAGGAAGGGGAACCTATTTTTGCCCCAATTGTCAAAAGTGACATAATTAATTCATGAATGAAAAAATAAGCGACGAAACTTATAAGAAGATAAAAATGTATGCGCTTTCCCAAATGGCCAAGCTGAAAAATGCCAGCCACAACGATGCGCATGTCGTTCGGGTAAAAAACAATGCTTTAAAGATAGTAAGAATACTGAATGTTGAAAACGAGATTGATGAAAACCTTTTAAAAATAATTTCCCTGCTTCACGATTTTACCTATACCGTAAGAAAGCCGAGCGTATACACCTATGTTTTCGAAGGCCACATAGAAAGAAGAATAATCCGAGAAGTATTGGAAAAATTTGATTTATCAGAAGAAACTAAAATGGTAATCATTGGCGCGGTATTTCACCATACGCACAGTTTTCCTTTCGGCAGATTGAACAAAAAACGCGATGCTTATACAAGAATTCTTCAGGATGCTGACACATTGGATTTTTTTGACTGCTTAAGAATAAAAATGTATATGAGACAAAATAGTAAAGGCATCTTTGGAAATATCAGGAATAGATTAAGCAGCAAATTGATAGAGTATGGCATAGACAATCTGGAAAAGTTTTTGAACTATCCGGTGCTTGCCAAATCTTTTTTTACGGATTCTTCGAAAAAATGCATTTAATCAAAATAGTTTATGTATAGAAAAATAATCAACAAGAAGGGTAGTGAGTTTCATTACTACGAGTATGGTATCGGAAATGAGAAAACGATTCTCTTTCTGCCCGGCTACGCCGACAGCGGTCTAATGTACCATAAGCTTGGACGAAGCCTGTCCAAAACGTATAGGGTACTTGCACTCGATTTTCCGATGATACATAGGTCAGACAAAATCTACGACCTTAAAATGCTCACCGATTTTGTTGAAGAATTTGTTAATCAACTACACCTAAGAAACTTCACAATTGCAGGTTTCTCCTCATGTGGTTTTGTCGCCATCAATTACACTTACAACAACCCGGATAAAACAAAGGAACTTATTCTTCTGAATTCCGTGCCCAGATTTATTCTATCAAAGGTAAACCGCAGGATTTACAAAGGCCTGACACCGCTATTTCTTTTAAGACCAATGCTTTTTATCTACTCGCGGCTTAACACCATAAAGACAATCAGAAAATTTTTGAAATTGCCTCAAATATCCTCTTTTACTATAGACAGAATGAGAAAGTACTATTATTCGGTTTTTGGTACCGCAGTGAACCTGGTAGGAGAATCTGTTCTTGTCAGGTTCAAAAAGATCAGGGTACCAAAGAAAATAATTTTTTTTAAGGACGATACCATAATTCCATGGGAGCGCTATCAACGCTTTGTGGAAAAACTTGACGTCGAAGTGGTGGTTTTTTCCGAGGGTCTACATGCAGATAAAAGAATTTATTGGCAGAAGCTGAAAACTCTGTGGTTAAAAACTCCCAAAATAGAATATCAGGATGTAAATATTGAAAAAAGTAAATAGATCGTATTTAATTCGAAGACAAACATGAAGGGAGTGTTAACATGATAGATGCAATCAAACTTCAGAACTTTAGAAATTTTGGGTCAAAAAAAATTGAATTTACTCCCGGCACCTCTTTGATAATTGGACCCAATGCATCAGGTAAAACGAATATTCTTGAAAGTCTGTATTTTCTTTCAACAGGAAAAAGCTTTAAAGCGAATGTGGAAGAGGAAATTATCAATTACGATAAGGATATTTGTAGAGTTGAGGGGAGAGTGGCGGGCCCAAAAACAGAGACTCTTGATCTCGAGGCAATAGTCACAAGGGGTCAGATCAATATCGGCGCCGGACGGCCGGAGAAAGCACCAAGAAAAAAACTTCTGGTAAACGGAATTCCCAGAAGAATGATTGATTTTGCTGGAAACTTTAAAATTGTGCTTTTCGGACCTTGGGATATGGATCTTGTAACCGAATCGCCATCGATACGTAGAAAGTTTTTGGATACGGTCTTGGCCCAGGTGGATAGGGAATATAGAAGGTCAATCCTTTCCTATGAAAAAGGTCTGAGACAAAGAAACCGCGTCCTTTGGGATATAAGGGAGGGTAATGCGGGGCATGATAGACTTCTTTTCTGGAATCAACTGCTTGTCAAGAACGGCAATTATATTACGGAAAAAAGAGAGGAGTTTATCGATTTTATAAACAATTTGGAATTTGAAATTAATAGTTTGAAATTTAATCTAACCTACGATAAAAGTGTGATTTCCGAATCCCGACTTGAACAATATGGTCAAGAAGAGATTGGTGCCGCAATCACCCTGGTCGGTCCCCATAGGGACGATTTTGTTTTTAATAAGGGTGAAAGAAGCTTGGCCAGTTTTGGTAGCCGGGGGGAGCAAAGAATGGGGGTTCTGTGGCTGAAAATGGCAGAACTTTCATTTATTGAGGACAAAAGCGGAGAAAGGTCAACTCTTCTTCTTGACGATATTTTTTCGGAATTGGACGGTCCTCATCGAGAAATAGTTGTGGATATTGCCGGTCGCCAGCAGACAATCATCACTTCCGTAAATGATGAATTTGCAAAAGATTTGAAAAAAGTGGAGAGAATTGAACTTATAAGATAAAATATATTTATGGGAAGCGAACCCGGCAAAACCGAAGGGGAAATGCGAGATGAGCGTATGGCCTGGGAGGATTTTAGGTATAGGTTGTCCCAATCTCCCCAAAATGTGCAGGACAGGTTTAATAACATTTTGTTGGCAGAGCAGATGAGGTTTTTAAGGGAGAAACATAGGCCGGCCAAAATTTCGTTAGAAAGCAGGGAACATTTTTTGCGACTAGCTTCCTCGGATCACACCCTTCCTGAGATAGAAAAGATTATAAAGATGGAAAAAGACTGGAATGCCGCAACTTCAAAAGACGGAAGGCCTCCCATCGGCGGGGCGCAGGATTAACCCCTCTTTATCAATTTGGATAGATTGTAAGTTATGACAACTGCAAGAACGGTTACGAGTACTGCGTAGATTAGAAGTGAGATAACTCCCGAGGCTCCTCCTAAAAGAGGTTTGATATATTGACTTACCAGCTCCTGAATGAGCGTATTCCAAGCCAAAGCTGCCACAAGTCCAAGACCGCTTGTTGCCAGAGTTAGCATTTGTTTTAGGATCTCTATCTTAATTTCAGATGCGTTTTTTCTTATCTTGTGTATCGCTTTTGGCATATACTAGTATTGTAAATTATGGATGTTTTTAATTCAACAAGTCTGAAGGATTTGGTGCTACCTTCCGGCAACTCATCAAAGGGTCAAAATGGCCAGATTACGATAATCGGCGGTTCAAAACTTTTCCATGGAGCCCCGCTTTTGGCGCTAATCACTGCCTCAAGATTTACTGATATGGTTTATTTTACGTCTCCCGAGCCATCAGTCGGGGATGTTGCCTCAAAAATAAAATCAAGTCTCCTTTCTTTCATTTGGATTCCCTGGGAGGATAGGGAGGAATATATTGAAAAGTCCGATGCCGTCCTCATCGGTTCTGGAATGATGAGGTACAAAAAAGAATGGAACGACGGAGGGGGAGATGAAACAAGGGAAATAACAAGAGATCTTCTAACAAAGTTTCCCAATAAAAAATGGGTGATTGATGCCGGGAGTCTGCAAATGGTTGAGCCGGAATGGGTACCCACCGGAGCAATACTAACTCCTAACCAAAAAGAGTATCAGAGGCTATTTGGAGACAAAACTCCTGCCGAGGTAGCCAAAAAGTTTAAGTGCATTATTGTCCGGAAGCTTCCGGTAACTACGGTCTGTTCACCCGATAAGTGTATGGAAATAAGAGGCGGTAATGCCGGTTTGACCAAAGGCGGAACGGGAGACGTACAGGCGGGATTGACGGTGGGGCTTCTGGCAAAGAATGACCCATTTCTGGCTGCCTCTGCGGCCTCACATATCTTAAAAAAAGCGGCTGATCATCTTTTTGAAAAAGTGGGGACTGTTTATAATGCAGACGATCTTTCCAATGAGATCCCAAAGTTATTTTCGAGTAAATAGTTCCTCTTGTATTTTCCGCAATTTCTGCGTTAATATAAGCTTGATATGTATTCCCCTAAATACACGGTCAGTAATAGAATATTAAAAAATATAGGTTCAATTGAGGCCAGCCGTGAGGTCATTGTAAACGCTCCGCTTGTCCCTTCGTTTGCCAAGCAATTCCAATCGGATGCTTTTGCGCGTACGATTCACCATGGAACACATATAGAAGGGAACGACCTGACTCTTTATCAAACCAAAAAAATTCTTGAAGGAGCCGAAGTTTATGGGCGAGCGCGGGATATCCAGGAGGTCATAAACTACAGAAATGTGATGCAACTTTTAGACGAGTTGGCAGTCAAAAGAGGCGGGTATGAGCCTGAAATGCTTAAGGATATCCATAGAGTAACCGTAGATAGAATCATCGTCCCCGAAAAAATAGGAGTATTCAGGTCAACCGAGGTGGTGATTAAGGAAGAAGGAACCGGCAAAGTTATTTTCCAACCACCCCCATCCCATGAGGTCCCGTTTCTTTTGGATGAGTTTTTTGAATGGCTCAATGATGCATCGGCACGCGAAATCCATCCGATAATTCGCTCGGGAATAGCCCATTATATACTTGTTGCAATTCACCCGTTTGTTGAAGGGAACGGCAGAACGGTTCGTGCATTCTCAACTCTGGTTCTGATGAGAGAGAACTATGATACCAAAAAGTTTTTCTCTCTTGAGGAACACTTTGACGAAGACCCTGGAGCCTACTATGAGGCATTGGGGGAGGTTGATAGGCAGTCGTCCAATATTGGTATCCGCGATATTACTCCTTGGCTTGAATACTTTACCGGAGTTGTTGCCGCCGAACTTGAAAAAATAAAAGACAAGGTCAGGAAGCTTTCGGTTGACTCGCGCCTTAAAGTTAAATTTGGTGAGCAGGTAGCCCTAACCGAGCGGCAAATGAGACTTATTGAGTATATCTCGGACCAGGGCTCCGGCGGAATGGCAGAACTCAAGAAGGTCCTATCTATGGTTTCCGAAGATACGATTTTGAGAGAACTTAGAGACCTTTTAAGTAAGGGAATTATTAAAAAACAGGGCAGTACAAAGGCCAGTAAGTATGTAATTGCCAACAAATAACCGGTTATTATTATGACAGCCAATGACCCACAGGTCCTCTATATGATTTTGGTGGTGCCGTGTCTTTTTGGACTGACCTTGGTCGGAGAGGGGATAAATAAACTGGTTCACGAAGAATCAAACGGAGTTATCTCCGTAGTTTTCGGATTTTTGTTTATAGGACTGGTCGTTTTTGCCTATATTTTCTTCTCAAGCTTTCTAGTAACGAACGCTGGTCTTTAGTTTAAATAGAAATAATTATCATTTTTTCCCCAAACGCAATATAATTTGAGTTAGTATGCAGCTGAACCGCCTTGCAGTCTATCTGGAAAAACTGGAAAAAACCTCCTCCAGACTCGAAATTACACGAATCTTAACTGATTTGTTAAAGGAGGCCGAAGCCTCGGAGATAGACAAAGTGGTATTTCTGTCCCTAGGAATCTTAGCTCCTGCCTATGAAGGAATAATTTTGAATTTGGCCGAGAAAATGATGATAAGAGCTATTGCGGAAGCTTTTAATCGGGATGGTACCGAGGTTCGAAGCTTATATAAGCAAAAGGGGGATTTGGGAAATGTGGCCCAGAAACTTAACTGGAAAGCGGAGTTTAAAGGTAAAGGTCTAACGGTAGCCGAAGTCTATGAAAAGTTGGTGGAAATTGCCAGGGATGGTGGAAGCGGAAGCCAGGATAGAAAAATAGAGAAGATGGGGGAGATATTAAGAAAAATCGATGCCCTTTCCGCAAGATTTATCTCCAGAATTCCGGTTGGCAAGCTTAGACTTGGATTTTCCGAAAAAACGGTACTGGTTGCTTTGGCGGCGGGGGATAGGAAATTTGGGATGGAAATAGAAAGGGCCTATAACATTAGGCCGGATATCGGCTATGTTGCCAAATTGGTTAAAGAAGGTAACCTCCAAAAAGTAAAACCAAAAATCGGGATTCCGGTAGTTCCCATGCTGGCCCAAAGGCTCAATAGTCCTACAGAAATGGTTAAAAAGATGGGTAAAGTTTCGGTCGAACCGAAGTTTGACGGGCTTCGAATCTTCATTCATTACAAAAAGGAAGGTAATCTTGTTAAAATTTTTACCAGAAATATGAATTCTATTGACATCGGTACCTTTCCTGAACTTCTTGACGTCGGCAAGTTCATCAAAGCGGACGAGGCAATATTGGATTCGGAGGCAATCGGAGTTGATCCCAAGCGCGAAATGTTTTTGGACTTCCAAAAAACAATTCAGAGAAGAAGAAAGTACGAGATTGAAAAAAACGCTTCAGAAATTCCTTTGCAGTTCCAGGTTTTTGACATGCTTTTGATTAATGGTAGGAGTCTGATGAACGAACCCTATCTCAAAAGGCGTGAAGAACTTAAAAAAATCGTTGTCAGCGGAAAACTTTTAAGAATAGATGAGAATACAATTACAGACGATCCTGAAGTAATAAAGAGTCTGCATCAAAAGTATTTAAAAATGGGACTTGAGGGGGTTGTGGTTAAAAGAGTAAGTGCGAACTATGTTTCGGGAAGAACCGGTTGGAATTGGGTCAAAATGAAAGAGGTTGAAGGGAAACGCGGGAAACTCTCCGATACCCTGGACTGTGTGGTTATGGGTTACACGACAGGTAAAGGAAAAAGAGTCGGCTTTGGAGTTGGGCAGTTCTTGGCAGGTATAAAAGACGGAGACATCTTTAAAACAGTTACCAAAGTCGGCACGGGGTTGACCGACGAACAATTTCGAGAGTTGAGGGAGAGACTTGAGAGGCTCAAAACACAAAATAAGCCGAAGGAGTATGAAGTAAGTAAAGATCTGGCTCCCGACTTTTGGGTTACCCCGAAAGTTGTTGTTGAACTGGCAGCGGATGAAATCACAATTAGCCCAAAGCACACTGCAGGTCTTGCCCTGCGATTTCCCCGTTTGGTACGCTTCAGAGATGATAGAAGTGCAACCGATATAACTACGGCTGACGAACTCCACGACCTTTTTGATTTGCAAAAAAGTTCCAGTTGACCGGATAGCCATTTCTGTGAAAAGATGGAGATGATAAGGATAGGGGGTGATAACGAATGGCAGAAAAAAGTTCAGAAATGAAAAAAGAAGTGGCCGGAGCTCTTGCCTATGTTTTGGGACCGATTACCGGAGTATTCTTTTTAGTTACAAGTAAAGATCCTTTTGTAAGATTCCATGCAATGCAATCCACTGTCGTGTTTGTTGTTCTTTTCGTACTTCAATGGGTTCTTGGGATAACAATAATACTTTTCCCTTTGTCCGCACTGATTGGTATTGTTGCGTTTATCCTTTGGCTGGTGTTAATTTATAAAGCATGGCAGGGGGATGAGTGGGAGACACCTGTACTGGGAAAAATAGCCAGGAATTTGCTTAAACAGATAAAATAGGGTGTGTTTGAAGTGTTTAAAGACAGAGCCCAGGCGGGCAGGTTGCTTGCCCGGAGGCTTTCTTCTTTGGGAAGGGATTGTGATTTGGTTGTGGCAATTCCGCGTGGCGGAGTTGTTGTAGGGTCTGAAATCTCCAAATTTTTGAATCTTCCCCTGGTACCCTTGGTTGTTAAGAAGGTTTCAACATCGGCGGAGCCGGAATTGGCAACTGGAGCAGTCGGACCGGAGGGATTTTTTGTGGGCAGAAAGAGTAAAAAGGCGGAAAGAACCGTTCTTGAGAGAATTAAAAAATACGGCGGATTGGTCGATTTCAGTCGTAAGAAAGTTATCCTGGTTGACGATGGGGTGGCAACGGGAACAACGATTAAGACAGCAATATCCTATTTAAGAAAAAAGAATGTAGGAGGAGTCTTGGTTGCCGTTCCGGTAGTAGCCAAGGCCGAATTTGAAAGATTGGAAAAAATTGCCGATAAAGTTGTGGCATTGGAAACTCCGGTTGAATTTATGGCTATTGGCGAATTTTACCGTGATTTTACTCAGGTAACGGACGAAGAAGTGATACAATTGCTTCAATGAAATTAATAATCGGTTTGGGAAATCCCGGCGTTGGCTATATAAGGACCCGCCACAACGTAGGACACTTGATGATTAACAAACTTCGGGATATGAGGTATTCAAATGCGGTTATAAGGAAGACAGATGTATTTATGAACGAATCCGGGAGCTTTGTTAAATCTTTATACACAAAATACGGTATAAAAAACTTCGATTTATATGTTATTCATGATGACTTGGATATTCCCTTGGGAGAATTCAAGATTCAGTTTGGCCGTGGCCCGAAGGATCACAACGGCTTGAAGTCGGTTGATAAAGCTTTGGGAACGGATGAGTATTGGCATGTAAGAATAGGAATTGATAACAGGCCGGAGAATTCTCGTCCGATGGGTGAGGAATATGTTTTGCAAAATTTTTCTGATGAAGAAAGAACAGTTTTGGATAAAGTAATTAAGGCAGCATGCAAAAAGTTGGAGACATTGTTAAAAAATACAGACTAGAGGACACAGATAAATATGTAAGCCGTGAATTTCAGAAGTATGCCTACGATCTGGCGGTCGAACTCGGAGACCTTGCCCATAAATCCCTCTACATGAAGCTTGCCAAGGAAACTCCAAGAATACTTCTGGAACGGGCGAGAAGTTTTGTAAAAGACGCTCAAAATGCCAAGTCAAAGGGGCGCTTGTTTATGTGGAAGCTCTCCGAATTGAAAAAATCTCAGAAGACCGAACCCAAAAACAGGTAAACCTTGCCGGGTTAAGGTAAAATATATCCATGTCCGGTCTAGATGGAAACTGGGTTGATTTGGTAATCATTTCCGTTCTTGTCTATTATGGACTCGAGGCTCTGCGTTTCGGATTTTGGGGAATTATTGTAGACTTTATTTCTTTTTTGGGATCATTTATTATTTCACTTCGTGCCTACAAGTTCACAGCCGATCTTCTTAAATCCAATTTTAATCTGCCTGCGTCTTTTGGCAATGCGCTTGGATTTATCATAACTTCGGTTTTTCTGGAAATTGTTTTAAGCCGCCTTTTTACCTATCTTATTAGTCTTCTTCCCAAAAAAATCCGCCTAGGCAAGCTGCACAAGTTTTTGGGGATTATTCCGGCTTTGGGAGAGGCCCTTGTCCTTATTGCGTTCGTACTAACCGCTATCATTACGCTTCCTGTTCAACCGCAAATTAAAAAAGCCGTTATTGAAAGTAAAATCGGCAGTTTGATACTAAAACAAACCTCGGGAATAGAAAAGAGTGTTGGTGAGATTTTCGGAGGAGCAATAAACGATGCTCTGACATACTTTACCATCGAGCCTAAAAGTAACCAGACAGTTGAACTCAAAAGCGGAATTGACCGCCTGACCTACGATACCGCCTCGGAAACCAAAATGTTTGAAGATGTGAACCGTGAGCGTGCCAGTCGCGGCTTGGGAACCCTAAGCCGGGACTCAAAAATTACAAAGGTAGCCGAAGCGTACGCAATGGATATGTGGCAAAGACGTTATTTTTCGCACTATAGCCCAGAGGGCCAGACAGTCGCGGAAAGGCTTGACGCCGCAGGGATTGCCTATCAAATAGCTGGAGAGAACCTGGCACTTTCGCCAACCGAAGAAACTGCAATGACCGGATTAATGAATTCTCCGGGCCATAAAGCTAACATACTAAATTCGGAATTTAATAAAGTTGGAATTGGGGTAGTGGATAATGGAATATACGGAAAGATTTTTGTTCAGGTATTTACGAACTATTTTTTTACGGCCACACTTTCAAGATTTTTAGTTTTTAGATATGAGAAATAAGGGATTTTTTAAAAGGGTTTATGAAGTAGCCAGACGAATTCCGTCCGGGAAAGTCATGACCTATGGACAAATCGCCGAAATTTTGGGATCAAAAGATGCCAGAAAAGTCGGTTGGGCACTTCACGGCAATAAAGATCCCGGGATTTCTTGCCATAGGGTTGTCAATAAAGAAGGAAAAGTCGCCGCAAACTATGCTTTTGATGGCTGGAGGGAACAAAAAAGAAGACTTGTTGCGGAAGGAGTTACCTTTATCGACGAAACCCACGTCGATTTAGGAAAACACCTCTGTGCTACAATTGACTAACTGCCATGAGACGCGAAGTTTTTATCCACCTTGCTTTTTGGTTTTCATTTTTTGTTTTAATCTCCATCTTCAGAGATTATTTGTCTTTAACCTATTGGCCGTTTTGGCTGGGAGGACTAATCGGAACGATTCTGCCGGATATCGATCATCTTATTTATGTGCTCTTTTTGAATCCTCACGAGCTTACCTCTCAAAGAGTAAACTTTCTTCTTAAAAAAGGGGAAGTTTTAAGAATAATCGCGCTTCTCTACGAAACCAGAAACGAGAGAAAAAGTTTAATTTTCCACACCTTTCTTTTCCAAATAATATTTTTTATTCTAACCCTTTTCATTGTCAGTTCGTCCGCCTCTTTCTTGGTCCGTGGAATAGTTTTGGCTTTTTCGCTTCATCTAGCGGTTGACCAACTGGCCGACATTCTTGAAGTTAAAAACTTAAGCAATTGGGGACAGCTTTTTTCATCGGATCTTGATTTTTCAAAGTCGAATTTATACATTTCCGCCTCATTTCTACTGGTTTTGATAATG
>DAHVYL010000069.1 GCA_027327685.1 Candidatus Woesebacteria bacterium | reverse complement strand
TTAATTTGCAGATAGAAGAGCCGAAACAGGAGTTAATTTTCCCTGGACCTTAACATCCGGCAGCCACTTTTTTAAAGCAACTTTAAGTACATCCGTAACCTCCTCCGCAAAAACAAACTCTATATCCTTTTTAACCTGTGCCGGGATATCATCCAAATCTTTTCTGTTGTCTTTGGGAACTACTATGGTGGTAAGCCCCGCCCTATGGCCCGCAATTGACTTCTCCTTCAATCCTCCTATTTCCAAGACTCTACCTCTTAGGGTTACTTCTCCCGTCATACCCACATGGCGTTTGACCGGAATCCCCGTCAAGGCTGAGGCCAGTGCCGTAGTAATTGCCACACCCGCCGAAGGTCCGTCCTTTTGCACCGCTCCTTCGGGAACGTGTATATGAACATCAATTTTTTCGGCAAAATCCGGTTTAAGCCCAAGCTCGTGATAGTGTGATCTTGTCCAGGTAAATGCCGCTTTGGCGGACTCCTTCATAACATCCCCAAGCTGTCCAGTCAGGGTAAGCCTTCCTTTTCCCGGCATGAGCGAAACTTCGATAAAAAGAATTTCGCCCCCGAAAGGTGTGACGGAAAGCCCCGTACTCATTCCCACTTCATCCTTTTTCTCGGCAATTTGAGAGGTAAACCTTTGACTTCCCAAAAGCTTTCTGACATCCGAGCCTTCAATTTTTTGACGATATTTCTTCTTTTCGGCAACCTGCCTGGCAATCTTTCTGCAAACGCTTGCCAGACTCCTTTCCAGATTTCTCACGCCCGCCTCCCTGGTGTAGCTGCCTATAACTTCTTTAAGGCCGGCATCGGAAATTTGAATTTTTCTCTCGGTCAGCCCCTGCGCCTCAATCTGCTTCGGCCAAAGGAACTTTTTGGCAATTTGAAACTTCTCCTCCTCGGTATAGCCGGGAAAAGTAATTACTTCCATTCTGTCTCTTAAAGGTGCAGGGATAGTATCCAAAACATTTCCCGTACAAATAAACATCACTTCGGAAAGATCAAAAGGAACTTCCAGATAGTGATCGGAAAATTCTTTGTTTTGCTCGGGATCAAGAGCCTCAAGAAGGGCGCTACTCGGATCCCCCCTAAAGTCCACCCCGATTTTATCTATTTCATCAAGCATAAATACCGGATTTTTGGTACCGGCATTCTTCATTCCCTGAATAATTCTGCCCGGCATTGCTCCGACATATGTTCTTCTGTGTCCTCTGATTTCGGCCTCATCCCTGATTCCCCCCAGAGAAACCCTGACAAATTTACGGTTCAGGGCTTTGGCAATGGAGCGACCGATAGAAGTTTTGCCCACACCCGGAGGACCGATGAAACAAAGGATTGTGGGATGAACCTCGCCCGTACCTTTTTTTCTGCCTTTTTCTTCTTTTTTAAGTTTCATAACAGCCAAGAACTCCAAAATACGTTCTTTGGCCTTTTCTATTCCGTAATGCTCATCCTCAAGTATCTTGGAGGCTTTCTTCATCGGCACATTATTGGGAGTTGCCTTGCTCCAAGGCATGTCGCAAATCCAATCTAAATAATTTCGGATGTAGGCTCCCTCGGGGTTGTTGGGTGACATTTCACTCAAGCGTTTAAGTTCTTTTTCTGCCCTTTCTTTTACATCTCCCGGCATTCCGGCACTTTTGATTTTAGTTTTGTACTCCTTAAATTCTTCACTGCTTATTTCACCGTCTTCATCCATTTCCCCAAGTTCCTGCTCGATTGTTCTTTTCTTCTCGCGAAGCATTGCTTTTTTCATCTGATCCTCAAACCTTTTTTGGGTCTTTGAAGAAATGGTCTGTTCTATCTCAAGTGCATTGACTTCCTTGGCCAGATATTCCAAAACAATTTCCAGTCTCTTTTTAACATTCAGCTCTTCCAGGATTTTTTGTTTCTCGGCAGGCTTTATTTCAAGAAGGGAGGCCACCTGGTCGCTTATCTCAACGGGCTCAACACTGCCCGAAACAAGTTTCATGACCGTCATTATCTCGGCCTGTTTTCCCAAATTGATTGCCTTTTTGAAAAGATCCTGGACTTTTTTGGCCAAGACCCCCGTATCGGGAGTATCCTCAATCTCCTCCGGTATTTCCTCTACCTTGCCGATCAGATAAGGCTCTTCGGCAATGAGCTCACGCAGCATAATCCTAGCCTGGCCTCTTATAAGAGCGTGAATTTCACCCTCCGTGGTCATCATTTGGGTGATCGTGGCAATTGTCCCTACCGTATTTAAGTCTTCCTCGCCCGGATCGGCCGTTCTGGGATCTTTTTGGGAGAAAATTGCAATAACCCGGTCTTCCTGAAATGCGGAATTAACCGCGGCAACGCTTTTGGCTCTACCGAAAGAAACCAGAGTATCGGTGTGGGGAAAAACTACGGAGCCTCTGACCGGAACTATCGGAACTCTTCTTAATGTTTCTTTGACCAGTCCTGCATCTTTTGCCATATATGTTTTAGCAGTCTACTATTCGATCTGCTAATTGTCAAGCCCAAATAACAGCTATTTCCTCTTCTTTTTCCTTTCCAGAAGCCTAAACATGTGGGTTTTTTCAACAACGACCGCGGTAAAAGTTCCTATAAACGCTCCTCCTACAATATCATGCGGGAAGTGTACATTTGCCAAAATTCTGGCTATCCCGATAAGAAGCGCTCCGGCAAGATACCACCAACCCGCGCGCCTATCGTGCATAAAGATAGTTACGGCAAGGCTAAAGGCCAAAGCCGTGTGGGACGACGGAAAAGCGGAATTCGTGGGCTTTATCAATACATCAACCTCTCCTCCATTTAACACAAAAGGCCTTTCCGTAGGGAAAAAATATTTAATAAGATAGGTAACCACCCAGGCTATTGCCCCCGCCGTAAGTGCATGGATTACCTGTTCTTTTCTGATTTTTCCGTCTATAAACCATAGAACAATAAGTCCGGCATATAAAATCCATATCAGAAAGGTTGTTGATGAGTTGAGATACAACAAAGATGGCGATACAACCGGATGTGGTGACAATTTCGTTGGCGGGGTTATCGCCTCTATCGTGAATCAATTGCAAGGCGGGACCCAACACCCGGACCTTCAG
>DAHVYL010000068.1 GCA_027327685.1 Candidatus Woesebacteria bacterium | reverse complement strand
TGAGGCTCTCAAGGAAGCAGGGATTAGAGTAGAGATCGATGACAGAAACGAGATATTGCAGGCCAAAATCAGGGATGCCCAAATGTCAAAAGTCGCCTACATGTTTATCGTTGGCGACAGGGAAGCCGAAGCAGGAAAAGTTGCCATCAGAAGAAGAAACGGGGAAGACCTGGGTAGTAAAGACCTGGAGGATTTTATTAAAGCCCTAAGGAAAGAAATCGACGAAAAGATTATTATTTAACCGGATGAAAGTATTACTTGCGAATTAGACCAAATTTAGCTACAATTCACATATAATTAAGAAGTTGGGAAAAAGCAATCTCTTTTGGCGCACAGATTTTTCAATCAGGGCTCCCTCCCTCAGGGTTATTGATTCTGAAGGTAAACTAATAGGGGTTTTGGGCAGAGATGAGGCAGTAAAGCGTGCAAAGGAGGCTAACTTGACGCTTGTGGAGATAGCACCAAATGCAACTCCGCCGGTTGCTAAGATAGTAGATTTCGGTAAGTTCAGGTATGCGGAAGAGAAAAAGGCTAGAGCCCAGGCCAAAAAGGTTAAAGGGGGAGAGGTAAAGGAGATCCGATTCTCGCCTTTTATAGCAGAAAATGACTTTAATATCAGGATAGAAAGAATTAAAGAATTTTTTGCCGGTAAAAATAAGGTCCGCGTAGTAGTGGTTTTTAAAGGACCGCAGATGAGGGTTAAGCACGTTGGATACGACATAATAAATAAGATTAAGGGTGTTTTCGGTGACGGGGTTATCACCGACATGGAGCCGAAATTTTTAGGAAAACATTTGGTTACGGTGATCTCACCGAGAGCAAACAATAAAAATGGCAAAAAGGAAAGTTCGAAAATCGATAACAAATAGATTCAGGATTACCAAAAATGGTAAGGTGATGCGTCGTCAAGGTTTCAGACGTCACCTTAAAAGCAGTAAATCGAGTAAACAGCTCAGAAATCTGAAAAAAGTTAAAGAGTTGAAAGGCTTCTATGCCAAAAAGGTAAAAAAAGCGGTTGGTCAAAAAGTCAGAGGAAAATCCAAAAAGGAAACCAAATAAAAAAATATGAGAGTTAAATCAGTTTCAGCCAGACGTCACAGAAAAATGCTTGCCAGGGCTAAGGGCTTCCGACAGGCAAGAAGCAGCAGGATTCAAACTGCAAAAGAGGCTTTGGTTCATGCCGGAGCATATGCCTACCATGGAAGAAAACTCAAGAAGAGAGATTTGAGGAGTCTATGGATCACCAGAATCAGTGCCGGCGTAAAAGCCCTTGGCATCTCCTACAGTAAATTTGTCGCAGGCCTCAAAAAAGAAAAGATTGAAATTGACAGAAAGATTTTGAGTGACATTGCCGCCAAAGACCCTGAAACTTTTAAGAAAATTATCAAAGAGGCAGGTTTTGGCTTTACCCCCGAGAAGTAACGGAGGTATTGCGTATTTTAGTTGAACCTCCGAAAGGAGGTTTTTTTGATTAGCTTTAAGTTGTAGAATTAAATCTATGCAGGAAGATGTATTAAATATCAAAAACCAGGCGTTGGCACAAATCATGTCTGCCGATAGCGCCGCCGAGCTTGAACAAATCCGCATTGATTACTTCGGCAGAAACGGCAGATTCACCAACATCATTAAAAACATAAAGAGAGTCTCCGCTGACGAAAGAAAACGTATCGGTTTGATTATAAACGAAGCTAAAAAATCAATTGAAGAACTTCTGGAAAATCAAAAAAGAAATTTGAGGGAATCCGTGCGCGAGTGGTTTGATCCGACCGTCCCGGGTCAGAAACCGGAGATAGGACACCTCCACCCCATAACTAAAACCATAAATGAAATTTCCCGGATTTTCGGCAGAATCGGTTTTGAAAGGGCAAGATATCCCGAAGTCGAATGGGACCATTTTGCATTTGAGGCTCTAAACATGCCCAAGAACCATCCAGCCAGGGACGAATGGGAAACCTTCTTTATAGATGTTCCGGAAAACTCCAAATACGGCAAAACCGTTTTGACACCTCATACCAGTAACGGCCAGGTACGCGAAATGCTGAGAGTGGGGACTCCTCCTATCAGAATGATTAATATTGCAAAGTGTTATAGAAGGCAATCGGATATTTCGCATGCACCGATGTTCCATCAATTTGAAGGACTTGTAATTGATGAAGACATTTCCATAGTCAACCTTAAAGGAACTTTGGACTATTTTGCCAAATCGTTCTATGGAGAAGGCAGAACAACCAGACTAAGACCATATCACTTCCAGTTTACGGAACCTTCTTTTGAAATAGACATAAGCTGCGGGGTCTGTAAGGGACGAGGGTGTAAAGTCTGTAAAAGCGGCTGGTTGGAATTGGGGGGTGCCGGAATGGTTCATCCGAATGTGCTCAAAGCAGGGAAAATCGATCCGGTCAAATACTCAGGGTTTGCTTTTGGCTGGGGAGTAGAAAGAGTTTTGATGATGAAGGAGGAAGTGGGCATTCCCGATGTTAGAATGATTTACGGCACAGACTTGCGTTATCTGTCTCAATTTTAATATGGATATAAAAATATTGGATTCCTGGCTCAGAGACTACCTAAAAACATCGGCAACCCCGGCCGAGATTGCCAAATATCTTTCGCTCTGTGGGCCTTCGGTCGAAAGAGTTGAGAAGACGGGGGAAGACTATATCTACGGTATCGAAATCACAACCAATAGGATTGATTCCGGTTCTACCTACGGCATTGCCAGGGAAGCTTCCGCCATTCTTCCGAGATTCGGGGTAGATGCAAAACTTAAACCCATAAAGTCGGAGTCTAAAGATTTTACGTTTACAAAAGAGGTTGATTATTTGGATGCCGAAGTAGATAAAAACTTGTGCCCCAGGTTTAGCGCCGTACTTATCAGAAATGTAAAAATGGCTCCCTCTCCAAAATACATCAGAAGCCGACTCGAGGTCTCGGGTGTACGACCCCTGAATAACATTGTAGATATAAGTAACTATATTATGCTTGAGCTGGGACAGCCCGTGCACACATTCGACTACGACAAGATTGAAGGGCAGAAGATGATTGTCAGGGAGAGCAAAAAAGGGGAGGCTATAGAAACTCTGGACGGCAAAAAGTTTATCCTTCCCGGTGGGGATATTGTAATCGAGGATGGCG
>DAHVYL010000067.1 GCA_027327685.1 Candidatus Woesebacteria bacterium | reverse complement strand
TAGGACATTCCCAAAAATTTCTCCATCCTAGTATCCAAATATTTAACAAGTTTGGGATTGTGTTTTCTTTTGATATACTCGGGAATTTGCGAGATTGGCCCCGGTCGGTAAAGGGCCACCATTGCCATGAGATCCTCAATTCTATTCGGTTTAAGTTCAACCAGATATTTAGTCATGCCTCCGCTTGCAAGTTGGAAAACACCCATTGTTTCTCCGCGTGCCAACATTTCAAAAGTTTTCTTATCGTCCAGTGGAATACTGTGAAGATTAACACTGACTCCCAGCCTATCCTTAACAATGTCAACGGCGGCACCCAATATGGATAAATTTCTGATTCCAAGAATGTCAAATTTGATAAGTCCCACATCTTCGCTGGCATGCATTTCATACTGGGTTATGATTTTTTCTCCCGAAGGCTCTTTTTGAACGGGAGAAAAATCCGTAATTGCGGTTGGCGCCACGACAACACCGGCTGCGTGGACTGAAACATGTCTGGCGCTGCCCTCAATCTGCATTGCCAAATCCAGGATTTTTTTGGTATCGGAGTCGGTATCATACATTGTCCGAAGCTCGGAAACTTCCTCCAGCGCTTTATCGATTGTGACGGGGAATCCCTGCCTTGGAGGAGGAATCATTTTCGAAATTCTGTCCCCCACCGAATAGGGAAGACCCAAAACCCTGGCAACATCTCTTACCGCACCCCTACTCAACATTCTCCCGAAAGTGCAGATTTGGGCCACTTTTTCTTTCCCGTATTTTTTAGTAATGTAGCCGATAATATCTCCCCTGCGGTCGTCAGCTACATCAAAGTCTATATCAGGAGGAGAGGGACGATAGGGATTTAAGAACCTTTCAAAAGGTAAATAATATTTAAGAGGGTTGACGGTAGTTATATCCAAAACATACGAAACAAGGCTTCCCGCGGCCGAACCTCTGGTATTGGTGATAATCCCCTGATTATTGGCCCAATGGACAATATCTCTGACTATTAAAAAGTAGGGAGCGTAGCCTTTCTTGCAAATAATATCCAGTTCGTATTCGAGTCTTTTCTTACCTTCTTCTCCCGCGTTCGGTATCTTTTCCGATAAAAGTTTTCTGGCAAGCTTTCTTAGTTCATCGTCCGCCGTTACTCCTTCGGGCAAGTCGAATTTAGGGAAATACCATTTACCCAAAGTGATTTCCAAGTTGCATTTATCGGATATTTTAACGGTGTTTTCCAAAGCATCGGGGGTATCCGGAAAAAGCTTCTCCATTTCCCCCGGGGTTCGTATATAGAAGGTGGGAGCGTCAATATATCTCATCCTTTTGGTGTCATTCATTGTTTTGCCCGTGGCTATACAAACCAAAGCGTCCTGGGCGGTTGCATCCTCGGGTTTAATATAATGGGCATCATTTGTAGCGATAAGAGGAATACCCAAGTCCCTGCTCAATTTAACCACCCCTTCGTTCCATTTTTTTTCACTATCACTCATTTCCGTAAGATAGGTTTTAATTTCCTGATTGGAGGACTTATCTATCCACTTTTCATACTCGTGTCTTTGAATTTCCAAATAGTAATCGTCCCCGAAAGTATCCAGATACCAGGAGGTGGCCTCCTTTGCTTCTTTATAGCTGTCGTTTAAAAGAGCCTGTCCGACTTCTCCCATGGGACAGGCGGATGTGCATATTATTCCCTTTGAGTATTTCTTAAGAAGCTCCCTGTCCATTCTCGGTCTGTAATAGTAGCCGTCAAGATGGGCAATTGAAGAAATTTTCATTAAATTTCGATAGCCCTCAAGGTTTTTAGCCAAAAGGAGAATGTGATTATTTTTGACTTGTCCTCTTGCCGGGCGTTCCGTCAACTTACCGGAAGTGATATAACCCTCCATACCCACAATCGGTTTAATCCCTTGCTTTAAAGCCTCCTTGTAAAACTCTATTTCTCCATACATTACCCCATGATCGGTAATAGCCACTGCATCCATCTCGTTTTCTTTTACATAGCTCACCAATTTTGGAATATTGCTTAAGCCATCAAGAAGAGAATATTCTGTGTGTACATGAAGATGAACAAATTTAGACATAATTAAACACCCGCTACCTCGACACGGTTACGCCCATTGTCTTTTGCTGTATACAAAGCTTTATCTGCTCTAACTATTAAATCCTCGGGGGTATCCCCATTTTTACTCACCGCCACTCCCATGCTTATCGTTTTTTCGATTTTTGTTTTGTCATCGATATTAAATTTTGAATCGGAGACCATTTGCCTGAGATTTTCGGCCACGTTTTTGGCTATAACCGGATCGTCTACATTGGAAAGCACTATCGCAAATTCTTCCCCTCCATAACGGGCCATAAAGTCTTTCTCTCCATTTAAGCGGGTAAGCCTCAGGCGGGCTGACATAGTTCTGACAAGCTCGATAAGCAGTCTATCTCCGTTTTTGTGGCCATAGGTGTCATTGAAATCCTTAAAATGGTCTACATCCATCATGATCAGGGAAAACTTTTGCCCACTCTGTAATTTATTTTCCAGTTGTCTGTCAAGAAAACGTCTGTTAAATGCACCTGTAAGGGGATCCCTGATATTTTCCGCTTTCAGTTCTTCCGATTCCTCGTATTTGTTCAAAATCTCTGCTCCCAACTCCGGGTTTGATAGAAGACCGGTTCCGCCGGGAACCTTTGCTATGGTTCTATTGGCTTCTTCAGCCGCTTCTTTTTGAGAAGGGCTTTCGGTTAAAATCGAACTTTCGGCTATTTTATCGCTCATTTAATTTATTTAAGAGTTTTTCACGAACCATGGCTGGATTTCCTTTTCCTTTTAGTTTTTTCTGAATCATACCCATCAAAAATCCTACCACTTCTCCCTTGCCATTATTATAGTCTTTTACTGCT
This sequence comes from Candidatus Woesebacteria bacterium, assembly GCA_027327685.1. GTDB lineage: Bacteria > Patescibacteriota > Microgenomatia > UBA8517 > UBA8517 > UBA8517. The sequence goes on along the minus strand of DAHVYL010000067.1, from coordinate 285 downwards.
TTGGATTCCTCTATTACAACCTCGCCTACGGCAGCCTCAACATCATCCACACCGGAATATTCGACTTGGGTAATTTCCACAATCTTTTTAATTAATCCTGCGGGTTCGGGATATTGTGAATCAAGTTTTTTGTTTATAATTAGGTCCGCTATCAACTTTGCAGATATACCCATATTCTGCCCAAAATCAACCGCTTCTTCAAAATAGGAAGCCCTTTCGGGAGTGGAAACCAGTATCTCTATATAGTCATCGGAAAGCGAATATCTATCTGCAAATCTCTTCCTT
>DAHVYL010000066.1 GCA_027327685.1 Candidatus Woesebacteria bacterium | reverse complement strand
TCTTAAGCGCTCCACGATATTTGCTTTCAATTCCACCTCTTTTCATTCTCTTCGCCGAATTAATTTCTAAAAAGAAAAGCCTTTTATTTATTTGGACACTGGTATCCATCAGCCTTTTTTGTTGGTTTTCAAAAATTTTTGCTTTGGGTCAGTGGGCCTTTTAGTTTTTTAATGTCGAGGTAAACCAATTGTTAATTTCTTCCCAATTTCCATTTCCGGCTTTTGGAATAAAAACGTACAAGTTATCGTAGGTTTTACTGATAGGCGGATTAACCAACAAGTTCTCCGGAATCAGAAATTGGGTTATGCTTTTACTTCCGTCTAAAGTAAATCTGGCAAGAGCTCCTGCTACCGGTAAATCAATGTCTGTTTCAACATATTTTTTGACAATACCCAATATCGCCAGGCCAGTTTTTGGAGACAAAAACACCTTTGGTTGAGTAGCCTTGTCTTTCATGGCCCCAATCACTTTTTGCTGCCTTGCCTCCCTGGCAATATCGGTTCCTTCGTCTCCTTCCGCGTGACGCGAACGGACAAACTTGAGCGCTCTATTCCCATCCATCACCTGCAATCCCGGGTCAAAAGTAACGATTTCATAACGGCAGGCAAAATTCACATCCCCTTGGCAGGTATCGTCTTCGCGGCCTTCAATCGGATAAAGTTTATCTGTGAAGCCGTTTTCTACATCCACCTCAATACCCCCCAAAGCATTGACAATATCCTCAAAAGATGAAAAATCAATCACCACTCCATATTGAACCGGCTGTCCGATGATTTCCCCAACAATCTTTTTTGCAAACGAAATTCCACCGCCTGTCTCCCGAGAGCTAAAATAGGGACTACCCGTTTTTCCCCAAAAATATGCAGAGTTAATTTTCGCTCTAATTTCCGAAATCCAAATGTCTCTTGGGATTGAAACCATTTTGATACCAGGGGCATCCAAGGAAACTGAGGCTAAAATCATTGTGTCGGTTAGGTCGGCTCCATCGCGACTCCCTCCGGATTTCCCCATTATAAGGATATTCACTTTTCCTTCCTCCGAAGCGATTTTATCGGTTGAGGCCAGCATGAAATTGTAGGCAGTCTTAGCAAGCGGTGGGTATTTGGCAAACAAAACTCCTATTCCTATCAATAGAGTTCCGATAATCGAGAGGGTGATAATGAGTGCTATTTTCCAGACACTCTTTTTGAGTTTAACCGGGTCCTTTTCCTGTCGCCCGTCACCCTGTTCTGATGTAGAATTATCAAGCATGTCAGATATTAGTATAGCTGGTTTAAACGAACAACAAAAACAGGCAGTTATCTACTCCAACGGACCCCTCTTGGTTCTGGCCGGAGCCGGATCCGGAAAAACCAAGGTTTTGACTCACAGGGTGGCCTATTTTATCTCAAAAGGATTAATAAAACCTGAAAACGCACTCCTTTTGACATTTACCAACAAAGCCGCCAGTGAAATGAAAGAAAGAATTGTTAGGCTCCTTGAAAACCAACCATTAGCGTCCAGCCATCAACCACTAGCGGCTACTTTTCACTCCTTTTGCGTAAAAGTGTTAAGGATTGACGGTGAATATATAAGGGTGCCCAAAAATTTCATCATTTACGATGAACAGGATCAGAAAGATACAGTCAAAGAAATCATGGAACGATTGAATATTTCGGTAGACCAATACAACCCCGCCTCAATTTTAAATGGAATTAGTGAAGCAAAAAACCAAATGTTAACTCCAGCCGAGTATTTGAATTTTGTTAAAAGTGATTGGCAGGAAATTGCTGCAAAAATTTATGTTGAATACGAAAAAACCCTAAAGGACATTGGAGCTTTAGATTTTGATGACCTTCTCATAAAAACTGTAAATTTATACCGCCAAGTCCCTGAGATTTTGAGCAAATGGCAGCAAAGATTGACCCATATATTTGTTGACGAATGGCAGGACACCAACAAAATTCAGTACGTTTTAACAAAGCTTCTTGTCGGAGATCGTCCCGATATTACGGCAGTTGGGGATGCGTCCCAATGTTTATTACCGGACACTGAAATTTTAACTCCAAACGGATATAAAAAAATTAAGAATCTAAAAAGTGGCAATAATGTAGTCTCTGCAACTGGAAGAGGACTTACTGACACATTTCCAATCACAAAAGTACATAGCCGAAAACATGCAGGCAATATCATTATTATCAAAACCTCATCGGGGAGGATATTGAAACTCACACCCAACCACATCCTATTTTCAAGACTGCAGCCAAAAAATGGTTATTACCATGTTTATTTAATGTATCGGAAAGATAAGGGTTTCCGTATTGGCCAAGCAAAAAGCCTAAGAAATGGAAGGGTAAATTGTAAATCATTAATCGGGATTGCCACGAGAGGTAACCAAGAAGCCGCGGACAAAATGTGGATTCTTAAAACATGCAAAACCAGGGCGGATGCTAACTACTGGGAATCTTTCTATGCATTTAAATACGGCGTCCCTACCATTGTCTTCGAAACCCGCGGACGTTCTATGGAACTAACTCAGAAACAAATAAATAACTTATATTCAAAAATTGATACAGACAATCGCGCCGAAAGACTGATGAAAGATCTGGATCTCGATCCAAGATTCCCTCACCACCGCCCAAAAGGTATATCGGGATATAAAACCTATGATCGCCAAATTGTTCATCTTAAATTCTTCGAAGACCTGAGGAGGTGCAACTCCAATCCGTGGGGAATACATAGAATTGCTTTAAATACGACGGATCGGAAGTTGGAAAGGAAAATCAAAAATGCCGGATTTTACACAAGAGAAGGAAGAAAAAATACATGGCGTACGGAGATTTCAAGAATCTCATATAAAGAAGCCGAGGAGGTCGCAACGAAACTTAGCAGAGAGGCAGGTGGCATAGACATTTCTTATGAGGCATTTTTATTAAAAGGCAAAAATAAATTGTTTTTTCAGCCAGCAAGCCATATTCAACCTGGAATGATTGTTGGTCTGTGTAAGAATGGAGAAATTGTCGAAGAAGAAATTACTGAAATAAAAACAGAAAAATATAGTGGAGTTGTTTATGACTTAGACATAGATAAAACCCACAATTATGTTGCAAACGGAATTGTGATTCACAATTCAATTTATTCGTGGAGGGGGGCCGACTACCGAAACATAAATTATTTAATACGGGATTACCCAAACATAAAAATTATAAATCTTGAGCAAAACTACCGTTCAACACAAAATATACTG
>DAHVYL010000065.1 GCA_027327685.1 Candidatus Woesebacteria bacterium | reverse complement strand
AAGACTGGTGGTTATCAGTTTTCATTCAAAAGAAGACGTCTTGGTTAAGAACTTTTTTAGAGAAATGGGTAGGAATGGCGCAAAAATGATCACTTTTAAACCGATCAGGGCAGGAGCGGAAGAGGCGCTGGCAAATAGAAGATCCAGGAGTGCCAAAATGAGAGTTTTGGAAAAATAAAATGACAAGAACAAATTTAATCAGACAAAATAAAAAACCGACGGTTCATCGTGGCATAACAAAATATGTACTTTTTGTTGTTGCTGGGATTTTGGCCGCATCGTCTATTTTTATGACAGTCGAAACTGCCACTTCCGGAGTGGAAGTTTCCAATCTCAGACAGAAGGAGGCGGAACTTGCGGCGGAAAAAAGAAATCTGGAAAACACTCTGGTAAGATCTCTTTCGATGAGCGATCTTGAGCAGAAAAGCGGCGAAATGGGTTATCTGAAACCGACAAACTTGGTTTATGTTTCCGACTCTAAAGAGGCGGTTGCAAAACTTCCTTAAGATATGTCTGTTAAAATCAGGCTTCTTTCGGTACTATTCGTATTACTTTTTTCGGCTTTAGCCGTAAGACTGTTTTGGTGGCAGGTTGTAAAAAGCGACACGCTTTCAAGTCAGGCCAGGAATCAACACAGTACCTCAAGACTGACAACCGCTCCCCGCGGGAACATTTTGGCAAGCGACGGGACCCCCTGGGTAGCCAGAATGACCGCCTGGAATGTATGGGCAAACCCGCGGCTATTAGATATTACTCCCTCGGAGGCCGCCCGAAAGATTGCGCCTCTTTTGGAAGACGAAATCCAAAGGCTTCAAGTTCTTCTGCAAAAGGATGCAAGTTGGGTTTTACTGAAGCAAAAAGTCAGTGATGAGGACAAGAAAAATATTGAAGCACTCGGCATTGGCGGGATCGGTTTTGATCAGGTTGAAGCTTCTTTCTATCCCGAAGCTTCCTCCGCAGCCCAAATCCTGGGATTTGTGGGAAAGGATAGCGACGGCACAGACATTGGGTATTTCGGACTGGAAGGCTATTACAATCTGCCTTTAAGCGGAAAACCTGGATATGTCGGAGGAGAAAAAGACGCCAAAGGATCCCCGATTCTTCTTAATGGTTCAACTCAGGTTACGGCAATTTCTGGAGTGGATCTTTTGACAAATATAGATAAAAGAGTCCAAACGGTTGTTGAAGACGAGCTTGCCAAAGGAATCGAGAGATACCAGGCATCGGGTGGAAATGTTACAGTGATGGATCCCAAAACCGGGAAAATTTTGGCAATGGCAAGTCTGCCGTCGTATGACCCTGCCGACTATGCTTCATATAACGACTCTTTATTCAAAAATCCCGTGATTACGGATACTTTTGAACCGGGATCAATTCTTAAAGTTGTGGTTATGGCCTCCGGACTTGATGCGGGAGTCATCCGCCCGGATACACCCTGCGACATCTGTAGCGGTCCCCTTAAACTTGACAAATATTTTATCAAGACATGGAACGACGAATATACTGCCGATATTTCGATGACCGACGTAATTGTGGAGTCGGACAATGTCGGAATGTCTTTTGTGGGGCAAAAGCTCGGATCCGACAGACTTTATGACTATTTTACAAAATTTGGGATAGGTCAAAAAACCGGAATAGACTTGCAGGGCGAGGTAGCCCCGAAGCTCAGGCAAAAAGGAACCTGGAATGTGGTCGATCTGGCAACGGCCAGTTTCGGCCAGGGGGTTGCCGTGACCGGAATTGAAATGATCAGGGCAGTTGCCGTAATCGCAAATGGGGGTTATCTGGTTACACCCAGGGTTGTTGACTCGGTAAAAGGGGACGGGTGGGAAGAAAAAATTGAATCCGACCCCCCCATTAGAATTATCAGCCAAAAAGCAGCCTTGGAAATGACGCAAATGATGGTGGAGGCTGCAGGAAGAGGTGAGGCCAAATGGAGCAAAATTCCGGGGTTTAGCGTTGCAGGCAAAACCGGTACCGCACAGATTCCGGTTGCGGGGCACTACGACGCCACGAACACAAACCATTCCTTTATCGGTTTTGCTTCTCCCGATAATCCCAAGTTTGTAATGCTTGTTACTCTAAGATCTCCCCAAGCCTCTCCCTGGGCGGCCGAAACGGCGGCTCCCGTCTGGTTTGCAATCGCCAAGGATCTATTTCCATATTTTGGGATTCAGCCTGACAAGTGATACAATACCTATATTAGTATGTCGAAATTTATAGTAACCGGAGGTAGGAAGCTTGAGGGTAAAATCAAGCTTTCGGGAAACAAGAACTCGGCTCTTAAATTGATTCCTGCGGCTCTTCTGGCTGAGTCTCCGACCACCTTGACCAATGTTCCCGATATCTCAGATGTTACGGTAATGCTTGATCTTATCTCCAGGTTGGGGGTAAAAGTCACACGAAAAGACCATCAGGTTACCGTCGATCCCCAGGGTTTGAGTTCGTTTGATCCCGACCCGGATCTGTCGGCAAAGTTTAGAGCCTCGGTTGTTTTGGCGGCTCCTCTTCTGGTCAGGTTTGGAAAGGCAGTTGTAACTCCTCCCGGAGGAGACCAAATCGGAGAGAGGCTTCTTGATACTCATTTTGCCATGATGCAAAAAATGGGAGTGGATATTAAAAGAAAGGACGGAAGGTTTTTCCTAAATTGGAAAAAGAAAATTGCCACCGACATTTTTTTGGACGAACCCTCAGTCACGGCTACCGAAATGGGGCTTATTATGGCCTCGTCCATGCCTCAGGGTCTGGTAATTGATGATGCGGCCACGGAGCCGCATGTGGTTAATCTGGCCGAGATGTTGTCCGAGATGGGTGCGAAAATTGACGGAATCGGATCAAATGTTTTGAGAATTAAAGGTGGAGATCTGCACGGAGTGGAACACAGAATCTGCCCGGACCATATCGAAGGCGGAACATTCGCCATAGCCTCGGCAATAACCGGCGGAAAAATAGAGATAGAAGACTTTGGAGCCGACAAGTATCCGATGATATTAAATTATTTGGGCTATATGGGTGTAGACTACAAGACGGAGAAAAATTCCTTGATCGTTTTGCCGTCGAAACTGGTTGCAAAACGCGGCAAATTCCAAACCAGGCCGTGGCCGGGCTTCCCGACGGATTTGATGAGTCCCTTTATAGTTCTGGCCACCCAAACGGAAGGAACTGTAGTTTGCCACGATTGGATGTATGAGTGGAGAATGTTTTTTGTGGATGATTTAATTTCCATGGGGGCAAAAATATTTATAGCCGA
>DAHVYL010000064.1 GCA_027327685.1 Candidatus Woesebacteria bacterium | reverse complement strand
TGAGCCCTAGCATCTTTGGCCTGCCCCAACGCTTTTTCAAGAATATCAATAGTCAAACTAAGGGTTTTAACGTCCATCTGTAGCGCCGTGATTCCTTTTTCTGTCCCGGCAACTTTAAAGTCCATATCACCATTAAAGTCTTCAATTCCCATTAAGTCCGTCAGTACTGCAAATTTTTCAGCATTTTCAATGATAAGTCCCATGGCAATTCCGGCAACGGGGGCTTTAATAGGAACGCCTGCATCCATCAAAGAAAGAGTTGAACCGACGACAGACGCCATTGAGGTTGATCCATTTGAGCTCATAACTTCAGATACGACTCTTATTGCATAAGGGAATTCTTCCTGAGAAGGAATAACGGGAATTAACGCTCTTTCGGCAAGCATTCCATGACCTATTTCGCGTCTATTGGGAGAACCAACCCTGCCGGCCTCTCCTGTTGCATAAGGAGGCATGAAGTAATGATGCATATAATGCTTTTCTTCCTCGCCTTCAGCACTTTCTAAAAGCTGTCCCATGGATTCGGATCCGAGAGTGGCAACCGAAAGAACCTGGGTCTGACCCCTGGAGAAAAGTGCACTACCATGAGTTCTTGGTAAAATTCCAACTTCACCTGTCAATTTTCGAAGTTCCGTAAGTTTCCTGCCGTCCGGTCTGATTCCCTTTTCCAAAATTTGCTCACGGATATAATCTTTCTTTATGTGATCAATTATTTCCAAAACAAATTTCCTGTCTTCATCTTTCTCAAACTGATCTTTTATGGCTGCAACAAATTCCGCATACTCATCGGAAGGACCTTCATGATTGGCCATGTTTTTAACGAGGTCGGGCATTTTATCCCCGACTAATTTTTTGACCTGCTGTTCCAATTCGAGGGAAGGCTTTTCTTCCTTATAGACATCGCGTTTAACTCCGGCTTCTTCAGCCATATCCTCAATTAACTTAAGTACTGCTTTACTTTCTTTTTGAGCAAATTCAATTCCTTTTACAATTTGATCCTCGGTTACTTCTTTCGCCCCTGCTTCAACCATAAGAACCGCCTCTTTTGTTGAGGACACGGTTAAATCCATAACTGAGGCCTCCAAATCAGATGTTCCCGGGTTAATCATATATTTTCCATCCTTCATTCCGACCGTAAGAGGAACAACCGGACCTTTCCAGGGGAGTGTTGAAAGGTGGATTGCTGCCGAAGCTGCAATAGCGCCTAAAATTTTAGGGTCATTTTCCCCGTCAACCGAAAGAACCATTACGATAAGTTGAACTTCTTTTTTATAAGTTTTGGGGAAAAGAGGTCTGATGGATCTGTCAATGAGTCTCGCCGAAAGTATTTCTTCATCTGTGGGTCTACCTTCTCTTTTAACCCAGCGGCTGCCTTTAATTCTTCCTCCTGCATAGAGACGTTCCTGGTATTCGACGGAAAGAGGAAAATAATCCATTTCCATTTTAAGAGGAGCCACGGCAACAGTTGCCAGAACTACGGTATCACCTATTCTGGCCAAAACTTCTCCTGCAGCCTGTTCCGCAAGATTCCCGGTGGTTAAAGTGAGTCTACGACCACCCAATTCAATAGATTTCTCGATCTTTTTCATTTAATAATTTACTTATCTAATTTCAATTCCGTAAGGAGTTTTTTGTAGCGTTCCTCGTCGCGTCGCCTGAGATAGGAAAGAAGTCTCCTTCTTTTTGCTACCATACTAAGTAGGCCTCTTCTTGAATGCACATCTTTTTTATGTTCCTTAAGATGCGAAACCAATTTGTCGATTTTTATTGAAAGAAGCGCGATCTGAACTTCAGGAGAACCTGTGTCGCCCTTTTCTCGAGCAAATTTTTTAATTACGTCTACTTTTTCTTCTTTTGCCAGTGCCATATCGTCATGTGGAGCAAAGTATGGTTATTCCAAACCAAACCTTGCAAACATCTTGGGTATTTTATCACAATATTTGAGGAAAGCAAAGACTAACTTAAGAACGCCTCTTGGCCGGGAATAACTTGGAGACTTTCATCTAAAACGCCCATCTCTTGGAGTGCTTGATTCCGAGCTGATTTAAAAATCTCTCTGATTTTCTCTTTATTAGCCGGGTTTGCCATCGCTTCAAGCCCATAACAGGCAATAATTGCTGCCCCAGCACCAGCTGTTTTATTTATCACTGCATTTTCTACCATTATTTTCCTGTACTCAATCGAGTTGACAAAATTTGGATCGAGATCAGAATCGATACTCATGCTTATTAACTTACGTTTGTCCCCTTAAAAATCTTTGGCTGAAGCCAGTCGGAGGGTGGATTCACATCAGGCACTTCCACTCCGGTTTCCGCCATTTTTGCTTCTGCCTGCGTCTCAACTTGTACGACGGGAGTTACCGGCGGAGGGGGGGTGGGTGCACTACCGAAAGGCCTTGTAGGGATAGCGCCGGGCGGAAAACTTGCCGGGCTTAATTTCACTCTGGGCATCCTCTGTCCTCCATTTCTGAGGAGATGGGCAAACACTTCGAACGTTTCCGGTGTTACCTCGGGGCTTCCAAAATTATTACTTCCATCCTCAATCCCCATGACCAAATTGGTTGCCACGTCAGGATCCATCGTCAAATTATTTTCCTTAATTAAACCCGCTACCAATTCACTTGTAGTCGAGCCTGATTTTGCAAATGACAGGACTTCCCGTTTGGAATCAAGGGCTCGCGTGCCTATATGAACCACCTTTGCGCTTACCAAGTCGGGGGTATTTAAAATCGGGAAGTGAGAATCGTTGGCTCCCCCAATCAAAATTACCAGGTCGGCTGCGGTCCCTGAATAATCCATTATTATTTGATCTACCTGGGGTGCCACAAAACCGGATTTTGGTGTAACCGTAAGTTTAAATTCACCGTTATCGATATCATAACCGACCTTATCTATATTGCTGGCTTCGTAATTGGCAAATTTGATAGTTAAGTTTTTTTTGCCCAACTCTTGAGAAATTTTATTAATTCCTATAAGTCTATTGAAACCAACCATCATCGGCGTGGGACAAAAGATAAAGATGTTTTTTCGTTCATGTATTGAAAGATAAAGGGAAAGTCCTGCCGCGACTTGGTCAAAATAGGGTTTTGTAGGCAGCACAACAAGGATTGATGCGGCAGGCTCGACCAATGAAAGAAGGGAATTATCCATTGCGCACGGATACTAACACATCACCGATCTGGAAATCAAGTTGGGGATCCACTATTACTCCAAACTCTTCAGACTGACCGACTGAAGCTACCTCCATTTTTTGCTTTTTAATTGAAGTTGCTTTT
>DAHVYL010000063.1 GCA_027327685.1 Candidatus Woesebacteria bacterium | reverse complement strand
TCACAATGGTACTGAAGTTTTTTGATCCGTATAGTTTGCAAAGTATTTTGCATTCACTTTTTGCCGGTGGAATTCTTTTTACCGTATACAGCCTGTTTAGAAAGGGGGAGGCTCTGTCATGAGAAAAATGATATGGTTTACGGTTGTCTCTATCATAGTCATGGTTTTTGCCGTCCCGGTTATCCTGGCATTGGGTTTGACCATGGTTCCCTTGAACACTCAACCGGGGTATGATCCCAATATTAGGGTTTCGATCTACAGAGACAGGATTTTTGTTCAAAAGTTTACCTCCAATACTGCCAGTTTAACCGCATTAGGATTATCTATTAGGAATCCTAATTTAAAAAATAAGACAAGTATTATTTTAAATCTGCAGGACTTGGAAGGAAACATTGTCCGAAGTGTCGCTATAAGCGGTATGAATTTGGAGGACGGTTCCTTTACCAAATTCATTTTTGAACCCATTCCTGATTCGTTCGGAAAGGAATATTTGTTTACAATCTCCTCACCCGGGGCAGGACCCGAAGAAACAATTGAAGTTTTTATTATTGACCCTGAGGAATCTTCGGGAATTACGGAGTATTCGTATATGGGAGAAACTTATAGCGGCGGCACACCGATTGTTGTATACAAAAGTCCTGAAAATAAATTGAGTGTAGTAAAAAGTATCTACTCTAATTGGCTTTCCAGACTAATACTTGGGCGTTCTCAAAAATCTTTGTAAATCCCAAATCTTCAGGATTAATCTTTGGCGGGATTTCCCTCGGGTAATATAAAATATCTGCCTCAGATTTTTCAAATTTATCTTTAACAACTGCTATATCCGTACTTTCAAAAACATCTTTTTTTACGGCATCTCTTTCTCTCCAGTTATGGCCCATGATATCGGCCTGTTCGTAATCTTCAAAATACGATCTATGTCCGGAGAGAGCTGCCACATATGAAGTATCAAACCAATCCCAAATATCCGGAGTTACCTCTTTTAGGTCTAAGTATTGGTTATACGGAGGTGTAAATATTACAAAGTCTTTGGGAACTTCTTTTTTGATGTAATTCAGAGCCTCAATTTCGCCTGCCGAGATTTTTGCGAACGCCGGTCGGGAATAAAATTCATTAAGAAGTCCCGCCTGAGTGGGAATTGTCAGGATAATTATTATCGGTATCAGAAACTTTAGTTTGACCGTAATTTTCGCAGTTTCTATTCCGGCCAGAATTCCGAAGAACAGAACAAAATATTGCAGGAATTGGCTCATGTTGCCGGCAACACCTTTTTGTATGAATAGTAGGGGAAAGGTCAATGAAAAAATTATTGCGGTTTTGATAAATGGGTGGGTTTTCAAAAATTCTCTTAATCCCAAAAATCTCATTCCCAAGTTGCCGAAGAAAAAGATTATGAAAGCGACTCCCTCGTACTCGATAATGCGAAGAATAGATCTTATCCCACCCCGATCTAAGTAAAATTGACGTCTCAATTCCAAGTCGATCCAGTCAAGACGGGACGGTTCAACTACCATTGTCCTGATGTTCCACCATGGTTGAAAAATTATGAATGAGGAGGAGCTTGAGGTGTTGGGTAGATATAGAAGAAGGGAGATGGTGCTGCTTATTGCGGTCAGAATCAGATAGTCCCACCTTTTTTCTCTGATTAGTTTCCACACTGAATAAACGCCGAGCGCAACAAGTGCAGTCATTCCGGCATAGACTTTGAAATTTACAAGACCTCCAAAAATAATAGCGCAGACGGCAAATAAAATATTTTTATTTTTTTCAACTTTTTCCTCTCCGAATTTGATTAAGAAATAAAGTCCGGAAAGAATAAGAAAATCTGAAATTATCTGCGGAGGATTTCCGGAGGAACTTTGTGGTTGCGTTGCCCAAAAGATGCTTTCTCCTCCGATGGTTTTATTTTTTAAATATGTGACTATAAATCCGAAACTTCCGGAAAAATAGGTAAAAATAGTGGCCCAGATGGATGCGGAAAAACTTTTAGTTAACCTTTTTGTTAAGAAATATGCGGATGTTCCCAAAAATAGAGAATAAATAAAAGGGAATATCCTAAAATACAAATTTGTATTCGAGACGGGTAGATATTTGCTTACCATGGCCGGAAGGATATCGCTGAAGAAATGGTAATTGACGAGTTTTTCTCCTGCAAAGATTGGGTTTTGGAACGGCCAGCCGCGTTTAATTTCCTCCATCAGGGCAATGTGCCACGTTCCGTCATGGCCGTGAGCGCTCCAGAAAAGCATGTCTCCACTTTTTGAGAGTATTCCGCTTGGAGAAATCACAGCCATTTGACCCGCAATACCAATAGCAAAAACAGTTAGAACTACAACTATCCGAATATTAAATCTGATTTCAATCTCTTTAATGATCTTGATTAATGGTTTGGCCCCAAAGACAATCAAAAGGAGGATGGTTGGTATGATTAATACTGGCGCATTGAGTACGATTAGAATGTAGGAGACAAGAGTCAGAATGGAAAAACCGGCAATTGCGCCCATTAGTATTTTTTCCATAGGTAAATTATATATAATAACAGTATGGGAAGGAAATCCTGGTTAATTCTGGCAGGCATTCTTATTCTCGGTTTCGTAGTCAGGATTTATAAAATTCAATCATTGCCTCTATATGGTGACGAACTCACTATGGTTTATGATACATATTCGATAGGGAAAACCGGCATGGATGCCACAGGGCAAAAGTTCCCCTTAACTTTTAAAATGGGTGCGGGGCGCCCTGGAGGCTATATATATTTTTCCGTTCCTTTTGTGTATCTCTTTGGCCCAACCGTTTGGGGAGAAAGAGCTCTCTCACTTCTTTCCGGTTTGGGAATCGTCATACTGATGTATTTTCTGGGTAAGCAAATTTTCAATCAAAAGATAGGTTTGATTGCCGCGCTTTTGACTGCAGTTTCTCCCTGGGACATATATCTAAGCCGCGGAGGGTTTGAAGCCCACTTTGCACTTTTCCTGGCACTTTTGGGAATAACCATGTTTGTTTATAAAAAATATTCATGGTGGGCGGTAGCCTGGGGAATTGCGATTTTTACATACCCGACTTTTAAGTTGACACTGCCTTTGATGTTTTTCCTTTTGGGCTTTGTGACTGGTTTCCCCAAACTTATTAGAAATAAAATGTTTTTGATAAGCATATCGGTGCTTTTGGTTTTCGGAATAATGGCAGTTACACAAACTTTTATGGCAGGTAGCGAACAAAGATTTTTAAGCGAAAATGTTTTTGCGGACAGAAACTTAAAAGAAAGCATAATACAGAGGGTTAATTATGAAAGAACGAATT
>DAHVYL010000062.1 GCA_027327685.1 Candidatus Woesebacteria bacterium | reverse complement strand
ACAACTCCCTTTCTTTCTTCAAACTTCAGGAAACTGATATGCAAACTCTTCAGAATAAAATTTGCCAGTTCAAAAAAGAAGGTTCTTATTTCTTCCCAGGTTTCAAGTATTACCTCAAAATTTCTTTCCATTAAGTATTTGATAATACCCTATTAAAAAGCCCGAAGCAAACTTTAGTGGAGTTCAAAAAAAGTACTCTTTTTTTAAATTATGCCGTCTTGAGAGAATCCAAAAATTCGTCGTTGGTTTCGTATTTTAAAAGCTTGTCCGTCAGAGTCAGGGTTTTTTCATCATCGTTCATAAGATCAATCATTCTGCGGAGTGTATTAACTTTTCTAAGCTTCTCCATTCCGAAAAGAAGTTCATCCTGGCGTGTTCCCGAACGAGCAATATCAATTGCCGGGAAGATTCTTTTTTCGGCAAGCTTGCGATCAAGGTGAAGTTCCATGTTCCCCGTACCTTTAAACTCTTCGTAAATCAAATCATCCATTCGGGATCCCGTATCAACCAAACATGTTCCGATAATAGTTAGGGACCCTCCGCCTTCAATATTTCTGGCGGCTCCGAAAAACTTCTTGGCCGGGAAAAGGGCCATCGGATCAAATCCTCCGGAAAGAGTTCTTCCGGACGTGGGAAGAGCCAAATTGTAGGCTCTGGCCATTCTGGTAATGGAATCAAGTACTATGACAACATGGTGTCCCATTTCAACCAGGCGGCGTGCTCTTTCCAGAGCCAATTCCCCAACTCTTGTTTGATCAGCCGGAGATTCGTCAAAATTTGAAGCCGCAACCTCTCCAAGACCCCCCGTAACATCTTTCATTGTTCTAACAATGTCGGTTACTTCCTCAGGCCTCTCCCCAATCAAAACAGCCATGATGTGCACGCTTCGCTTTTCTTTCCCTGCCTTTTCGCCCTCACCCTGCTCGGGATAATTTTTTGCAATACCCGCAATAATGTCTTTAACAAGCCAAGTTTTGCCCGCTTTGGGAGGAGAAACGATGAGAGCTCTTTGTCCGAAACCGATCGGAGCAATCAAATCTATCATTCTGGTAGTTAACGTATCCTTGTCTGTCGAAAGTATAATTTGTGCATCAGGATAAATAGCCGTCATGTCGTCAAAATTGGGTCTTTGGCCGACCGATTCAACAAGCTCTCCATTAACTTTTTCAACTTTCAGAAGTCCCCAATATCTCTCGTTTTCTTTCGGTCTCCTTGCCTGTCCGGAAATTACATCCCCCACTCTCAAGTTAAAGCGTCTGATTTGAGAGGCGGAGATGTAAATATCATGATCGCTTGGAGCAAATCTGACAGGTCTTAAAAGTCCGGAGCCTTCGTTGGCTATATCCAAAACTCCTGTAACGCTCTCTGTGGGTAACCCCGCATCGGGGATCAATCTATCATCAACTACCAAAGGATTGGGCTTTACCTCGGTCATGGCAACACCGCTAGCGCCTTCCGATACACTTTCTGCCACAGCAGAAATCTCCCCTTCCTGGGGAGCGCCAACCAAAGACTGAACATTTCTTCCTTCCTCTTTTTGGACTGTACTGACCGATTTTCTTGGCATGTATTTGGGATTTAGGATCTAAAGTTTTGAATCATGGATCACGGAACCCGGGCAAACTCGAAGTTACAATCATTAGTATAGCCTAATAATCAGCCATGTCAAGATGATTACCCCCAGAGCCAAACCTCCCCACTCCAGAACTTGGGGCCAGTAGAACAAATATAAAGTGAGGGGTGTTCCCTGATTGGTGTCCGGAATGTTCCAGCCGTTTGCCCAGGAATTAATCTTTACATGTTCAAAGGCCTTAGGCTTGAAGTCTTGAATCTGGAAAGCAATCCAACCTCTTTCATATCCTTGGTTTAGTTGAATCAGCCCAGAACCTTTTAAGTTTACCTTATAGATCGAATTTCCAAATTTCTTCACACCCAAGACCGTTAGGTTATTTTGGATTTTATAGATAGGATCCGGGAGCTGTCCCTGATAAGTTGACAGGGCCATATAGTCAATAGGATAAAATTCCACTCCGGTTAGCAAGTTTTCAGATGAAACTCTCCCAAAAGATCTTGTCTCAAAATTAAGAATATAACCTTTCTTGTCTAAATCTCTCGGATAGATAAAAAATACCTTGTCAAAATTGCCCGACGGCAGGATTGCCTCAATATTGGGCATCTGAGAATTGGAGTCGAAAAGGTAAATTTTTAAACTCCTCCCCTCTCTATTTTCCCCTGTGATGTGCAAAAGATAGGCCTGGGAATACTTTAAATCCGGAAAACTGATATAGTCGCAGGAAACTCCGCCGCCGGATGCTTTATATAAAACCCCGGAATTAGTAATTCCCTTTGAAACTACACCCAATTTTTTCAAATCACAGTTGTAAGCCTTATCAAATCCCTGGTTTATTAGAAGATTTGCCTTGACAGAACCTGCCAACGGTATCTCAAGCATGGCATCAAA
Organism: Candidatus Woesebacteria bacterium; assembly: GCA_027327685.1. Classification (GTDB taxonomy): domain Bacteria; phylum Patescibacteriota; class Microgenomatia; order UBA8517; family UBA8517; genus UBA8517. The sequence goes on along the minus strand of DAHVYL010000062.1, from coordinate 896 downwards.
CAATTCGTTTTTGAGTTCGACACTGCCGTCCCTAATATCTGTGGTGACCCCCAATCTCTCATCCAAACTTATAAACGGGTAGAGCATCCCTCCTCCACCAACATAGTCCCCACTTTCCTGATAGATCAGGTCCAGTGGCGAATAAGAAAGGTCTGCGTTAACTCTGGAGTATCTTTCGGGGGTGAAAACAGGTTCTTCCACAAGACCTGTATCGTATATGGTCAAAAAACCAAAATTTGCGGTTTTCTTCCAACCGAATCTTTCAGCAATGTCTTTGATTTCAGAAATTCTTAAGATATTGTCCGAGCCCCCGGGGTTAACCGCCGATTCGTCCAAAAGCAAATATTTAACTCTATATTTCCTCAATGTAGCAGCAAACCCTTCATCATTTCCCGAATATAGAGCAAATGAAGCCTGGTTAAAAAAATCTTCGTTGGCACTGTTCCATCTGTCAAAATCGCGGTAAAGTACCGGGTTTGGTATTCCGTAGGTTAAAAAACCCGACCCTTCGTAACCCCAGTTTCTATACTCCCAGCCATACTTGGTATTTATAGGCATTAAGGCAACTCTCCCGCCGGAATTATCCCTGAACCAATCAAAAATCTGCTTGTACTCTGATGGAAATTTGACCCTAACATTTAGTCCTATAAGCTCGCCATAAAAGGCCGGCAGGGAAAAGTAGACCAGTCCGCCAGCGACTACTCCAGTGACCAATATTTTAAAAACTGCCGTGAATTTGATCTTTATGGTTAAGAGAAGATAACAAAAATAACCAAAATAATAGGCAAGAATAAACTCAAAAAGAACAGAAAACTTAGTAAAAGGAGTTCTGAAACCCTCACTAAAAACACCAAAGTGATTATATAAGTACTGATAGAATTTTCCTGCCGGCGGAT
>DAHVYL010000061.1 GCA_027327685.1 Candidatus Woesebacteria bacterium | reverse complement strand
TTCGGCCCTGGGGCAGGAGGACATGGCGGGGAAGTGGTGGCATCAGGCACAGTCAGGGAAATTTCTTCAAATCCGAAGTCCGTTACCGGAAAATATCTGTCGGGTAAAAAGAAGGTCTCAATTGCCGGCTCCAATCAACTTCCGATTTCCGGAAGGGATTCAAACTCAAACTTAAAAATAATCGGGGCAAACCTTTTCAATCTCAAAAACATAGATGTGGAGTTTCCTCTGGGAAAATTGGTTTCGGTGACGGGGGTTTCGGGATCCGGAAAATCCACTTTACTTGTGGAAACTCTTTTCCCTGCGCTTCAGAAAGAGTTAAACCCGAATTATAGAGGAGATGGGGGCGGATACAAAAGAATTGAAGGTCTGGAAAATATAGATAAGGCAATCCTGATAGATCAAAGCCCTATAGGAAGAACTCCGAGAAGCAACCCCGCAACCTATACGGGACTTTTTGATCCGATACGTGATGTATTCACCTTAACCCGTGATGCCAAAACGGCAGGATTTAAAAAAGGAAGATTTTCTTTTAACGTTCGCGGCGGGCGCTGTGAAGCCTGCGAAGGACAGGGACAAATCAAAATTGAAATGCAGTTCATGAGCGACATTTGGGTAACCTGCGACGTTTGTCATGGGAAGCGCTACAATGCCCAAACTCTGGAAGTTTTATATAGAGGCAAAAATATTGCCGAAATACTAAATATGACGGTTGATGAGGCTTTGGAATTCTTCCATGCACATCCACAAATTGAACAAAAATTGGAAACCCTTTCCCTGGTTGGCCTTGGCTATATGGAGTTGGGGCAGCCGGCCACTACTCTTTCCGGTGGAGAGGCCCAAAGAGTCAAGTTGGCAACGGAGTTAAGCCGCAGATCAACCGGAAAAACAGTCTATATACTTGATGAACCCACTACGGGACTTCACTTCGCGGATGTTGAACGTTTAATGAGGGTGCTTAAATTGCTCGTAGCCAAAGGTAATTCTGTTTTTGTAATTGAGCATAATCTTGATGTTGTCAGAAATAGCGACTGGGTAATTGATTTGGGACCCGAGGGAGGGGAGGAAGGGGGGAGCGTGGTAACAGTCGGAAGACCCACCGATATTACAAAAGTAAAATCTTCATATACGGGGCAGTATCTTAAATAATTTTAAGTTATACTTATTTCATGAGATTTTGGAAAAAAGTTTTGCCTATATTTGTTTTTCTTTTAATTTCCGTTCTCTATTTTTTACCGTCGGCAGTATTTGCCGAAAACGAATTTTCGGTTGATTCCGATGTTACCTATGATATTCAGGAGACGGGTAGGACCGTTATCTCACACGAGGTAACTTTAGAAAACAATTTTTCCAATCTTTACGCCACGACATATACTCTCAGTCTTGAAAATATCGATGCCTCAAACGTAAAAGCTTTTGGGGATAACGGTACATCCTTCCCGGTCGAACTTTCAAAAGAGGGTGGCAGAACCGATATAAAAGTGGTTTTTCCGGACGCTAGCGTCGGCAAAGGAATCCAAAGACACTTCAAGATCGTTTATGAAAACGCGGCTTTTGCCGTAAGAACGGGAGAGGTCTGGGAAGTATCGATTCCAAGACTCGGCGGTCAGACTAATTTCAGAAATTACCGGCTGACTCTCAAAATTCCCAAAGGATTTGGTCTCGAAGCCTATGTTTCTCCAAAACCCGAATCGAGAGAACTGAACGATAACGGATATCTATACACCTTCGGTAAAGACAGCCTGATGCAAACCGGCATTACTGCAGGCTTTGGTCAATTTCAAGTTTTTAGTTTTAACTTGTCATACCATCTCGAAAACCCGCTACCGAAAACCACAAGCACCGAAATAGCTATTCCGCCGGATACTGCTTTTCAAAAAGTCTACATACAAAAAATCGAACCCAAACCGACAAATGTCAGCCTGGATTCCGACGGAAACTGGATTGCAACCTATGATTTGTCTCCCCGGGAAAGGGTAGATATTCTTGTTTCCGGATCGGTCCAACTTTTTGCAAGCTTTAGATCTTTCCCAAAACCAACCGGACAAACTCTCAATGACAACTTAAAAGAAGACGAATATTGGCAGGTGAATGATCCAAAAATCCAGAAATTGGCCAAAGAACTTAAAACACCCAAGGCAATATACGACTATGTTTCCCAGACTCTAAAGTACGATTTCGGCCGCGTCCAACCCAACGTCCAAAGATTGGGTGCAGTTAGTGCCCTGGAAAACCCCAACCAGGCTATATGCATGGAATTCACCGATCTCTTCATTGCAATTGCCAGGGCTGCAGGTATTCCCGCCCGCGAAATAAACGGATTTGCCTATACGGAAAACCCCGAACTCCAACCTCTCAGTTTGGTGGCAGATGTTTTGCACGCATGGCCGGAATACTACGATGTGGATAAAGGTGTTTGGATTCCTGTTGATCCCACTTGGGGATCAACTACCGGGGGTGTGGACTTTTTTAACAAACTGGACCTGAGGCATTTTGCTTTTGTGATCCATGGAAAAAGCTCGAAGGAACCCTACCCTCCGGGTTCGTATAAATTGGGACCGAATCCCCAAAAAGATGTTTTTGTTTCTTTCGGACAACTGCCGGAAGGTAGAGTCAGCAGTCCCACGGTCTCGATCAAACCTTTCAGAATCCTGCCGTTTTTCAGCAGTATCTATTCGGTAAAAGTTTCCAATCCCGGTCCCGCTGCACTTTACTCAGTTTATCCGACAATTTATTACGATTCCCGAGAAAAAACCAAGGATTTCATTGACGTACTGCCTCCTTTTTCAAGCAACCAGATTCAGATAACCCTGCCTTATAGCTTCCTGGGTAAGGATATGCCGAGCGTCATTAAAGTTGCCGTCGGAGGAACCCAGGCAGAAGTTCTGACCAATAAAAAACAGATTGTCGTAAACAGCTTGATTGTTGTTCTGATAATTCTGATAATAATCATGGCTTTTATTTTTATCAAAGTTAAAAAAATAAAAATCCTGGCCTTTTTTGCTAAAATAGGACCTTCAGGAAAGAAAAACGATGCAAAACTCAATCCCGAAGCTCCGCAAGACAAAACTGGCGTCTAGGACGTACCTGAAGTTTCCCGAAAGCCCGGGAGTATACATTTATTTCAAAAAGGATGCGCCCATTTATATAGGAAAGGCAATTAACTTAAAAAAACGTGTATCTTCATATTTCAGAATAAATCTTGGAACCAAGACCAAAAGGATGATGAGTGAGGCCGAAAGCATTTCTTTCATCAAAGTTACAAACGAACTGGAAGCCCTTCTTCTTGAAGCCAAGTTGATTAAACTCTATCAACCCAAATACAACATTATTTCAAAAGACGATAAGCACCCTTTGTATATTAAAATAACCAAAGATGAATATCCGCGTATTATAACCGTCCGTAAAACCGATTTAGAGGAGAGTTCAAGTTTGGCCATCTACGGACCTTTTCCTTCATCGAGCAGTGTTAGGTTCGTTCTTAAAATGATCAGGAGAATATTTCCATACTCGGATCACAAAATAGGCAAAAGGCCCTGTCTTTATTCACAAATCGGGCTTTGCAACCCTTGTCCGAACGAAATAGAAAATAATAAAGATCCACTTAAAAAACAAATCCTAACCGGGAAATATAAAACCAACATAAGACACATAAAAGCCGTATTGGACGGAAAAATTAGCTCTGTAAAAAAGGCTTTGGAACGGGAAATGAAAGGTTTTTCAG
>DAHVYL010000060.1 GCA_027327685.1 Candidatus Woesebacteria bacterium | reverse complement strand
ATTTTGATTATAATCTGGCCAAATTTGAATATCCGGAACCGGTTCGTATTGCAATCCTTTCCTATTTCTTCTTTTTGATAGGCATGGTTGCTGCAAGAAATGTGGATAGAGTTAACGCCTGGGTAGTTAAATGGAAAACATTTCTACCAGTAGTTACATTTCTGTCCGGGCTTTATGTTTTTTGGGAGGGGAGGGTAAAATATGTTGAAACGGGGAATTATCTTTCTTATTATTCGCAGTGGCGTCCCAGCATTTTAATTTATACTCTTTTGGCCGGACTGACCCTGTATTATTTTTTTGAATTCACGGATCTTAAGCACTCGATAATAGCCAAGTTCTCAAAGCATTCGTTTTTCGTATTTTTTGTACATGTTGCGGTTTTGGAGGCTATCTGGCTTGTTATCGCTAAAAATCTGTTTGGTCTAACGCTGGGCCCTGCCGGCAAATTCTTTTTCGACCCGGTATTTTTCGGAATGGTTTCTTTTGTCTCCTTCTTAATTTCTTTTATGCTTCACAAAATTCCGAAGTCGGAGAAAGTTTTGGGTTAGGAGTATCACAAAACGGACGGCCCGGTCTAGGGCATGAAGAAGTAGTTATATTCATCAAAGGAAAAGTGTCCCGAGGGTTTATTGAGTAGTATGTCGGAGATCTCCCAGGCGTCCATGTCTTCCGAGATTCTGTATTCGGCGTTTGCGTCTATTGTTCCTTTACCTCCCACTTTTATCGCTTTTTCACTCGGAGTTATGTCTTTGGTGTGTTCCAGGGCATAGAGCAGACTTCCCTCGTCTCTGACAAAGCCGTAATAGAAAAGATTTCCGACCAAGGCTTCCAGGGTAACATTGGTGTTTATTCTCAAGTCTACCGTCCCGTCGGCTCCGGGCTTTGATCTTATCCCGGATGCTTCTTGCGGGGTCATTCTTAATCTTTCAACAAAATAGTCCTCAATTTTTTTGGGAGAGCCCCAGTTTCTTCCGGGAGCTTCAAAACTTTCTTCATTTGGCTTTTGGGAAAGGAGTAGGGCGGCTGCTAATGCTACAGTCAGAAGAGCTATGGTGACGGCAAAAGGCAATCTCTTTTTGGAGAAACTTTTAATCATCGCAGTTCTTTATTATACCTCAGGTAAACTCAGGTCAGATAGAGAAGATGTCTAGAATTTGGTTTGAAGTGGTTTGGTTTACTGTAACCATCTCTCCGGTTGCGGCGGAGACCAAAACCCGTCGGCGTAAATTGATTTTGAAAAGTCCCAGGAGTTTTTCTTCTTTTATGCCCTCTATCTCGTAGATCAGATCTCCTCCTTCGCCCGCTGATAATACGGTAGCTTCTGCCGTGGTCACAAATCCGGCCCCGATCATGTTGGTGATTGCTTTTTCGGGCAGAACCGCAACTATTCTGACTCCGGCAGGAGTGGAAACCGTCAATTCACGCGTAGCCGGGTTGACGGAAAGCGGGAAATTGGTACGGACGCGGATATTTGCGCCCTCTTCTTCGAACTCAAATTTATTATTTCCCGAACGGATTTTTATTCTGGAAGAGGCAGTTCCTTCACCAACTGTTCCTTCGACTTCACTTTCAAATTCATCTTCATCGTCCACATCCTCATCTTCTACTTCGTCTTCTACCTCATCCTCCACATCCTCGTCGTCATCCTGGCTTTCCTGGGTTTCGGTTCTGATCCTATCCGCGTCCCCCTCATTGGCCAGCCTTATTTGTGTTTGCTCACGGCTCCCTCCCTCGTTTTCGGTGGTTTCACTCAAAACCTGATCGGGGGTTTCCGGTGTTCCGTCGTTATAGACTGCAAAGATTGAAAGAATGAAGAGTGAAACTACAAGGAGGGGAAGAAAAGCAGCGAAACCTTTTTGGGCAGAATATTTTTTCATTAATTAACGATTAACCAAGCTAACATACAATTTCCCCTAAAGTCAAGTGTCAAAAGTTGGATATTAGTGCTCCGAAAAATGGGTATTAATACTCCAAAAGTATAATCCGGGGCGTTGGAATCATCGGGGGATAGTTTTGGTGAAGTTGTCATTAACTTTTTTCCAGTTAACTACATTCCACCAGGCGTTGATATAGTCGGCTCTTCTATTTTGGTATTTCAGGTAATATGCATGCTCCCAGACGTCAAGGCAGAGGATGGGGTCCATGCCGATTGATACGGGCGTGTTTTGGTTCTGGGTATCGATAATCTCCAGCTTTCCTTTATTGATCACAAGCCAGGCCCAGCCGCTTCCGAACCTGTTTATCGCAGTATTTGAGAATTTTTCCTTGAATGAATCAAAGTCCCCGAATGTTTCTATGATTTCTTTTCCGACGCTTTCTTTCGGGTCAAAGGGGGAACTGGGCGACAGGACCTTCCAAAAGAAACTATGGTTTAAGTGGCCTCCGCCGTTATTGATTACTGCCGTTCTTATGTCGTTATTGATGTTTACGGGGTCGCTTAATATTTCTTCAATTGTTTTTTCCGTGAGGGATATATCGTTTGCACAAGCGGCGTTTAGTTTATCCACATATGCCTGATGATGTTTATCATGATGGATCTGCATGGTCTGGGCATCAATGTAGGGTTCCAGTGCGTCAAAGGAGTATGGGAGATCTGGTAATTTAAACATCGGACACCCTAATTTTAACATACCGACTCAAACTGCTTTCTAGAGTATTTTTATGCTCTTTTCTATGAGTTTTCCTTTTTTGTCGTGGTCAAAAAAGCCAAAGATAAAAGCGCCGGGGTTTTCTGAGAGAATTTTGAGATAGTCTTTAATATCCGTGGGTGTGGGGAGCGAATCGACCTCTTTTGGATCAATCCAATGAAAAGTTCCGTCTTCTGTGGGTTTGATATCGATTTGTTTTGCGATATTTACGATAAAGTAAACATTTACCCATTCCGAATCTGTCGGAGGATACGGGTGTTGGGTTACCGAATAGGGTCTTATCGATTCAAATTCGGTAAGTCCTGTTTCTTCCTCAATCTCACGGATTATGGCATCGTAGAAACTTTCGTGGGGTTCTACTTTTCCGCCGATTCCGGCGTAGAGTCCCGGGTCAACTTTTTTGTTGTTTGTGCGCTTAAGCATCAGTACTTTTCCGTTGCACCAAATCAAGGCATTGACTGAAAGGACTGTTTTGTAATCTGTGTATTTTTTGAAGTCATTCATATTTATTTGCTATCCATTCTTCCTACATACTCTCCTGCATTTGGAAATCCTTTTTTATAATCTTTCAGTAATTTCTTGGTTAGGGGTTTGGGGAAAAGATTGTCCGGAAGGTTTTCTATATCAAGCCAGGTTAGCCACATGTGACCTTCGGGGTGCTGTGGATCAAGACGGTGTTCCAGTTCTTCAAATTTGTTTATGTTACCAAGGATAAAAAGCTCAACGTTTTGTTCTCCATTGTCCGGGTCAAAAAAGTCTCTGATATACAAAACTTTTTTAAGTTCAAAAGTTGTTCCTTCTCCGCATTCTTCTTCAATTTCCCTTTTGCATCCTTCAAGAATCGTTTCCCCGTATTCAAGATGCCCTCCAACGTAAAAGCAAAAATCTTTTTTACTGTTGTATTCAACCAAAAGCTTTCCGTTTTTGATGATAATTAGTCTTAATCTTACATTTAGTTTATGTTCGTCCATGAAGATATTATAGCAATAAAGATGATAGAATCGATTATGGAACAGCAAATAATATTAGCCTCGGGTTCAAAACAAAGGAAAATTTTGATGGATGCATTAGGTATTCCTTACGTAGCTATTTCTGCCGACATTGATG
>DAHVYL010000005.1 GCA_027327685.1 Candidatus Woesebacteria bacterium | reverse complement strand
AGCACCTGCCGCAGTCAGTTTATCGGAGGCTATCTTAGCATCTTCTGCTTTAGCATCTTTCAAAACTTCGGCTGGTACTGAGTCGGTCATTCCTTTGGCATCCATTAAGGTTAGGTTGGGATTAATTTCCCTCAAAGCCTTAATAACTGCAATTTTATTTGCACCGGAGTCGGTCATGACGACTGTTTGGTTGGCACTTCCTGCTGACTCGACTGGGGCTTCACCTGCTGCTGCGGGAGCTGCTTGAGCTGCTACCGGCATGGCGGCGGAGACACCGAGTTTGTCCTGCAAAGCCGTGACTAATTCTGAAAGTTCCAAAACAGAAAGTTTTGAAACTTCCTCAACCATTTTTTCAACCTTTTCTGATACTTTCTTTGTTTCTTCTGCCATTTAATAATTCACCTCCTTTTCGTTTTTTAAGCGCTAGCTTTTTTAGTGGCTTCACTTAATATGTAAACCAGTTTCTGCAAATTAGCATTCAATGTTCCAATCAACCCATATTGGGTACCCATTAAAGTTCCAAGGAATTGTCCAAGAAGGGTGTCGCGTCCAGGAAGATTTGAAATTTGGGATAGAGCCTGAGAATCTTGGAAAGAACCTTCGACAACTCCGACTTTAAATTTAGGTACGGCATCGCCCGCGGCGCTGACAAATTCTTTTGAAAATTTCCCTAAGACCTGAATGGGGGCGACGGGGTCTTCGGTTGCAATAACAATAGCTGTCTGTCCGGTGAGGATATCGCTTTCCAGATCTTTGGTGTTAAAACCGGCCGATTCCGCCGCACGCAAAAGGAGGGTGTTTTTGACAACGAGCATTTTTCCGCCGACATCCGAAAGTCTCTTTTTAAGTTCCTGCTGGGGTTTGACGGCCAGACCTGCATAGTTGACCAGAACTACCGATTTGGCGTCTTTTAGTTCTGCTTTCAAATTGTCTACAAAAAATACTTTTTCGGCTTTTTTCATATTATTGATTTATCCAAAAAAAATCGCGCACGAGGCGCGAAAATCGCTTTTGCCTCGGTATGACTTATGCCAGATTCAGTCTGGAGCATACTTTCTTAGGACAAGGTATTATCTAATAATTGATGCGGGATGTCAATGATTAGGACTCAGAATATTCAGATCTTCCTGAAGGCGTTTGATTCTTTTTTCTCCCTGCAACTTTTGAGCAAGCACCCCGGCCCTTCTGGGGGCGGTATTTTTAAAAGCTTCTATTTTTGCCTTGTCCTCTTCGGGGGTGGAATGGACTATCGGAGAAGCCGTTTCTTCAGTGGTTTTTGGCCGGAAGTGTTCTTGGTCGCCCTCCATATTACTTGACGATAGTTTATTCTCGAATACCTACCAAAGTCAATACCGGCACTTAGACTTTTATTTTAACTGCCGGACTCATTGTGGCTTTAACAAAAGCTCTGGACACTTGTTTATCTCCGCCAAGGGCTTTCAGGACGGTATCAATATTTTCGGCTATTTCTTCGTCTTTCTGGCTTACCTTGCCGACAACCGTATGAATAAGCGGAGCCTCTCTTTCGGTTTTTAGGGTGACCGTGGCGGCCGAAAATGATTTAAGCTTTTTGGGATCGTTTACCAAGGTTCCGTTTTTGGGATTTGGCATTAGTCCCTTCGGACCCAAGAGTTTGGCAAAAGGAACAAGTTTGGGCATCATGTCCGGTGTAGCTACCAAAACATCAAAATCTATTTTTCCTTCTTTAAGTTTGGCAACGGTATCATCGTCGGCAATTTCGATTTTCTTTACTCTGCCTGCCTGGTGGGGAAGATTAACCTGAACGGAGACTCCCACCTTTTTAACAACCAAGTGCAACTCCATTGTACCGTCAAATTTTGAGTAGGAGGCTTTCTTTACAAGAGCCACCGCATCGGAAATTTTATGGAATTTTTCGTGATCGAGTTTTGACTTGACCTCAACATACTTTTTACCTCTTATATGTTCAACCTTTTTGGATTTGTTTCCTGTAGCGGTTCCTTTTGTCTCATCCTCCACAATCGGGGATTCCTCGCTCGGAGCGGCTTCAACCATTTTCACTCTTTGCCCGCCTTTAAGCCCGCTAAGATGGATTTTTTTAGCATCATCCTTTTGGGCTTTCTTGTGTTTTTCTTTGTTTTCGTTTTCTCCGACGAATTTTGTTTTGGTTTTTCCCATATTTTTGTTTAAGGTTAAGTTTTGTATTTTTATTCTACTTTCACTCCCATCGAACGAGCCGTTCCTTCAACAATCTTCATAGCCGCTTCAACGCTGCCTGTATTCAAATCAACCAATTTGTCCTCGGCAATCTTTTTTACCTGCTCGCGGGTTAAAGTTCCGGCGGTTTCTCTCGGAGTTTTTCCGCTTCCTTTTTCAATCCCCAAAACTTTTTTGATCATGTCGGAGACTGGAGCCTTTTTGATTACGAAGTCAAAGGATCTATCCTCATAAATGGTGATGACAGCCGGTACAACCTGTCCTTTTAGATCTTTAGTTTTGTCGTTGTACTGCTTAACAAAATCCATAATGGCAACACCGTGCTGGCCCAAAGCCGTTCCAACAGGGGGGGCCGGGGTAGCCTCGGCTGCCTTAAGATTGATTTTGACTACAACTTTAATTTTCTTTGCCATAACCTTAGTCTAAACGGACGCAGGGGAAACTCAAACCGAAGTTTCGACCTGGTAGTCTGCCTCAGATTTAACCGAGGTAGGAGTATTATACATGTAGAATATGCTCGAGTAAAGCCCTTTTTCGGCTATGTCATAGACTTGACAAACAGGCACTTATATCCTATAATCATAGCCATAGTAAATTTCTGCCCGGGATTTCCGGGCACCAGTTAATGCGGTGCCCTTTTTTATTTCGGGAAAGACGTACTTTAACAAGCCGGGTAAAACGCTTCTTTGAAGCAATTTCAAGGTGGAAATGTACACTCTTTCGAGTGTAAAAAATTGAGTGTAAAAACCACTTTGAAATCATTTAGAACAAAGGAGATTTAAAATGAAATCGTGTGCGGTTGTGCTTTTCGTGCTCCTCTTTTTCCTTGTTTTCCTTATTTTTGTGTCAAATAACAAGGGATACATGGAGGGAGATATTGTATACGCCACAAGAGACGTGGATCTGGTCGACTACGAAAGTCCGACGATTTTCAAACCTCTGAAATGCCACATTTTGAAGGGGCAGAGAGTTGAGGTTGTCTCAAACGTGGTCTACAGTATGGGCAGTTCCGACAGCTTTGAAGTTTTATGGGTTCGTGAACCAAACACACAGTGTTTTGGGGCATCTCCCAAATCTCACTTCAAACCTGTCAAATAGAATTATTTGAGTCCGCCGTACTTTGACGGACTCAAACCCTTCGGGGTTTATCTTTTTTTTAAATCTAAAATGTTTTATCCGGCTTTACTTATCCAAATTTATTTTTCCTCAATGGGTTTTATAGTAAGCTGAAGTCCCAGGAAGAAGGCTGCTTCGTCTTTATTGTCTATTGTCAGTTCTTTTGTTTTCTTTTCGCCTGCGCTAACGGCGTCTATGAAAAGCGACCCCGTGCCGTCCCTGTTCGGTTCGAATCTGACAGATCCCTCTTTTATGCCTTCACTGAAGATATCAGAGTATTGATCAAGTTGAGGAAGATCAACTCCTCCGTCTCTATATTTTTTATAGAATTCCTCTCTTTTTTTCTGGAAAATTGCCCTGGTTAGGGCAATTTCATCTTGAAGTTCGGTTTTCTCGGCCATTTTAAACCTTTTGGATTTGTAGAAAATCAAGCTCAACCGGTGTCTCTCTTCCAAAAATACTGACCAGAACTTTAACCTTACCTCTTTCATCATCGAGTTCGTGGATGGTTCCCAGAAAGTCCGAAAAAGGTCCGTCGACAATTTTAACCGCCTCACCGACACTAAATTTGGTTTTGAACCTTGGAGCAGGGGAGCTTATAAACTTTTGAATATTGGTAACTTCCGCTTCGGAAAGAGGAGTCGGTTTATTGCCTGCTCCTACAAATCCAGTGATTCCTGCCGTGGTTCTGACGGCAAGCCAGGTCGGATCGTCCAAAATCATTTTAACAAGAAGATACCCCGGGAAAATCTTTTCTTTAATGGTGGCTTTTTTACCGCTTCTGATGATAACTCTGTCCTGAGTCGGGACAAGCATTTCAAAAATTCTGCCTCCCAAATTCATAGTTTCGACCCTTTGACGGAGAGTGTCCATAACACGGACTTCATGGCCCGAGGATGTATGGACTACATACCATTTTGCATTGGGGTCTGTCGTTTGGGAAATAACAATATGGCCCTGGATTTTTTTGTGTCCAATGCCGCGCTCCGCTACTCCTGCCGAACTTTCGGGCTGATTTGTATCCTCGTTCATTTTATTTGGTTAGTATTTTTGTCAAAACTGTTGTAAACAGGTAGTCGAACCCTCCAACATAGAATCCGATCACTACCGAAACCAGGAAAACTATGCTTGTGAGCTTGATGACCTCGTTTTTTTTCGGCCAGGTAACCCTGGAAAGCTCACTTTTTACTTCTGAAAAGAAAGTCACAACTGATTTCATCTAGACGTGAATTTTAACAGAAAAAAAACATAAATGGAAGATCTAGCTTGCAAGGTTTGGTATAATCAGGAAAATGACAGAAAGACCAAAATTTAATAAACAGGTTATTCTCGGTTCCAAGCCGGGGACTGTGGTGATCCGGGAGGAAGGTGAAAAGGACATTATTATTAAGGACCCCAAAAGGAAGCCAAAAATACCATCTGAACTTCTGGGAAATTTGAAATCCCTTGCAATAATTACCGAAGGCATATCTTGGGGCGTCACCGAGCACGATTTTTATAATCAGGAAATTGAGAAACTCAGAATAAAATACCCCAATGAGCAACCCGAAGAGGTTTGGTCTAGGACGCTGGCTACTCTTATAAACAAGGGGGTTCAAGTTGGAGATATTGCTGGAGCACTTCTTGATACAAATTTGCAATACAATATCGATAAAAAAATAGGTGGCATTTCAGATCAGGTCAGGGCGGAAAAACTTCAAATACTCACAGACAAAATAATTGAGTATTGGCCAAAGCCTAAACGTTAAAATGAGTCTTCCGGATTTTTCCTTCGAAAAAAGTATTTCAAAAAAGGGGTATAGAGTCATTGCAGGAGTTGATGAAGTGGGCAGAGGCTCTTTTGCAGGGCCGGTGGTGGTAGGTTGTGTTGCCTTTCCTTTACAAATATGGGAGACGGGAGGCGGAAAAAACTTGAGTGTAACCGTCAATGACTCAAAAAAACTGACTCCGAGACAAAGGGAACTGGCTTCTTTTTGGATAAAAAAGAAAGCGCTCTGTTACGGTATCGGATGGGCAAGTGTTGCTCAGATAAACAAGCTGGGCATTAAAAAAGCCGGTGAAATTGCTTTCCGGCGTGCAATTAAAAACTGCAATAAAAGAATCGATTATTTGCTAATAGATGCTTTTTACATCCCCTATATAAAGGGTTTAAGACGCAGGAATCAAAAGCCCATCATAAAAGGGGACGGTAAATCGGTTTCCATTGCCGCAGCTTCCATTATTGCCAAAGTCTACAGGGATAAATTAATGGTTAAGTTGAGTAGAAATCCTAAATATAAAAAATATAGTTGGGCTATTAACAAAGGCTATGGTACTCTGGACCACAGAAAAGCCATCAGAAAATACGGAGTCACAAGACATCACAGAAGACAGTTTGTGGAAACGTGGCTGAGAAATTCCGATTCCTGAAAGTTTAATAACCTCTTTTCTTCTCCAGTTCAATAGAGTGGGCGATGCGATACTTGGCCTCTTTTCTCCTTTCGGCCGGTTTCTTGTAGTGTTCGCGATCCCTGTATTCCTGCATAACACCCTCAACTATGGTTTTTTTACGAAAGCGTGCAATGAGTTTATCGTCGCTTTCTCCCTTTTTCTTTTTGATTATGAACATATTTTTGACGTTTCTCCGCCTGTCGCGGTGAACATAATTTAGTCGCCTCCCTTCCGGACCAAAAGCCTGGTAGTTCAATGGCCTTTCTGTCCTACTAGCTTGTAATTTTAACATATGTTATTATTTGTTGAAATGTCTAAAAAGACGGCGCTGATAACAGGAATCACGGGTCAGGACGGATCGTACCTGGCCGAACTTCTTCTTAAAAAGGGATATGCTGTCTCCGGAATTGTCAGAAAAACCAGCAACATGGCCTATCCCAATATTTCCCATGTTCAGGAAGATCTGAATCTGATTCAGGCGGATTTACTGGATCCGATTTCAATCCGTGAGGCACTGCAAAAAGTGAAACCGGATGAAATCTATAATCTTGCTTCCCAGAGCCACCCTGCAGAAAGTTTCAGGCAGCCGATTCATACGGCCGAAATCACGGCAATAGGGGCCCATAGGGTACTTGACGCAACTCTTGATGTTGTTCCCAAATCCAGATTTTATCAGGCCAGCAGCAGTGAAATGTTTGGCTGGGTCAGGGAAATTCCTCAAAATGAGGAAACTCCTTTCAATCCGGCAAACCCGTATGCGGCTTCAAAACTTTATGCCCACGCGATAACCAAAATTTACAGGGAGAGTTACAACATGTTTGCGGCAAATGGAATTCTTTTCAATCACGAATCTCCTCGAAGACATCTCGGCTTTGTCACGCAAAAAGTAACCTATGCGGCCGCCTGCGCAAAACTCGGGATAAAAAATTCGGAGCATCTTAATGAAGAAGGCGAACCGATAGTCAAAGGAGGAAAAGTAGCTCTTGGGAATCTTCAGGCAAAACGCGACTGGGGATTTGCCGGAGACTATGTTGAAGCCATGTGGCTGATGCTCCAGCAGGATAAACCGGACGATTTTGTAATTGGGACGGGGGAAACCCACACAATTCAGGAGTTATGTGAAGAGTCGTATGGATCCTTGGGTCTTGATTGGAAAGATCATGTGGTGATTGACGACAGATTTATCCGTCCGACGGAAACGGGACCTCTGGTTGCAAATCCTTCAAAGGCAAAGAAAGTTTTGGGTTGGACTCCAAAAACCTCCTTTAAAGAGTTGGTTCGTCTGATGGTCAGTGCCCAAATTGCCAGGTTAAAATAAAGTTGATATTTTGTCAAAAACCCCGCATCATTAGTTTGTGAAGCAATATTTCAGTTTTTTTAAAGAGGACCCTGCCTGGAGCAAAATTCTTTTATTCTCTCTGACTCTTTTCTTTTTGAGGATTGCCGACGGAATAATTGCTTTTTGGGCTCCCAATCAGATCCAGAATTCTCTCAATAATCCTATTTATATGGGTTTAATTATCAGTTTTCAGTCGGTTGTGGGTTTTGCTTCGGATTTGATTTTTCCGACTTTGCTTAAAAACACCCGTGTCAAACATTTGGTTTTTTGGGCGATTTTAATGCTGGCGCTGACTTCGTTTTTCCTTCTGGGCTCGGCAGAAAAACCTTTCGTTGCGATTTTCCTTGTCACAATGGTTCTTTGGGGCGTTTATTACGAACTTGTTTCTTTTGCCAACTATCAATTTATGGGTAGCACAGTTCCTCCCCATATGCGTTCGGGCGCTTGGGGGATAACCGGAGTTTTTCTGAATCTCGCATATTTTTTGGGACCCCTGGCGGCAACACTTTTACTTCTTAAGGGCAATATGTTTGTGGAAGTTGCCCTTTTATCCTTTTTGATAATTGCTTTTTTGCTTCTTAATTTTTCCAAAAAAACACACAGCCCTCCGACCCAAATAGATATATCCCAAGTTAATCCGTGGAATGAATTCAGGCACTGGCTGACTCTCGGCCGGGCCATTTGGCCGGTAATAATAATCAGCCTGCTTTTGGGATTTATAGACTCAACATATTGGACTACGGGTGCCGTCTGGACGGAAAAATTGGCAGCAAAGGATGCCCTGGGTGGACTCTTTTTACCGCTTTATCAGTTTCCTCCGATATTTCTTGGTCTTATCATTGCCAAATGGGGAATATATAAAGGTAAAAAGATTTTAACCGAAAAGTTTTTAATTGTGGCAGGACTTTTCCTGACGGGCCTGGCTTTCCACGACTCTATCCTTTGGCAATTGGCGATGGTTCTTCTTTCTTCTGCGGCCATTGCCGTCTGCCGGCCGCTTTTGGAAGGGGTTTATACGGACATTGTTGCCAGAATGGGTAGGGAGAAGAAAGATATGATCGGACTGACAAGCTCGATGGTAAACGCGTCATATATAATTTGGCCGCCGATTGCAGGAGTTATTACCGCCAAAGTTGGGGAAAGATTGACATTTAGCTACCTTGGAGCCGGGGTGGCGATTGTTGCAATTATTCTTCTTTTTGTAACTCCAAAAAAACTCCGTTTGCCTCAAGAGGAGATAAAGACCTGGCAATAGCTGAAGTGGAATAGTTTTTGATTTTGGAGATTACCACCACTTTTGCTCCGACTTTTTCGGCATGGGATCTTTTCTTTTCGATAAAGGCGTCTCCCTCAGTGACCGCAATTATATCCGGGCGGATTCGGGCAACAAATTCTTGATAGTCTTTATCTGACATGTTGTCCTTCAAGACAATTACTTTGTCGACAAAATTCAGCGATTCAAGTATTTCCTTTCTCTGTTTCTGGGAGTGGACGGGCCGGCCCGGACCTTTCAGCTTCCTGACCCTTTTATCCGATTCTATAGCAACAATCAGGTAGTTTCCCAGGGACCCCGCTTTTTTAAGAAAATAAAGATGTCCATAATGAAAGATATCAAAACAGCCTCCTGTCAGAACTATTTTAGTTTTCGATTTTGTCATTGAAATTAATAACCGATGCCACGGCCTCCTCAACTGCTTTTTCGAGTTTGCCGTCGGGATTTTTTATCTGGACGGCTTTTCTCCCGAGTATTTCAAGATATGGCTTTTCCTGGTCTTCGCGGGCTTGATACTCGGCGGGATTATATCTATCAAGATCCCGCCTTTTTCTTCTTTCTCGAATAACTTCTTTGGGGGCTGTTACAAAAAGAATGATTGTATGTTTCTGAAGAGTCTCAGCCTCATTCGGAAAAAGTTTTTTGAAAAAGCCACCCAAGGCAATTTCTGCCGCTCGGGACGGATCAATCCGCCAAACAAGATTTTCACCCGTCAAAAGTCTTTCTATCTCGCTTTTCGGGGTAGCCTTGTTGGAAGTTCCCGTTTGTGTGATCGGTTCTGCAAGTTCACCGCCCTCTGCCATTTCCTGAAGCCTGGCACTACTTACGAAATGATATTGGACGCCGTCTAACTCACCCGGTCGGGGAGGCCGGTCGGTGGAGGTAACTATTTTTTTCAGATTGAGTTTTTGGACGGCGGGACATGCCAAAAACCCATCCATTACGGAATCCTTTCCGGCGCCTGAGGCACCGCTAAATATAACCAGCGTGCCGATTCTCACATCAAAATTATACACCTCTCCCTGTTTTTTCCTTTTGCTATTTGCTAGTATATATTTATGCCCACTGCCAAGAACGAAGACGAAGCACAAATAAAGAGGACATCTTCGAAGGAAAAAATTAAGCTCAATATCGATAAAGAAGCACTTAGAAAATTTAGGCTGGTGGTGGTGGCCTACTCGAGTGTACAAAGAGAGCACTTTGCTACGCAATCGGCCTATGAAGCGGAAGTGGAGGTTGAGGAAAGGGCCATTGAAGTTTCTGAAGAAATCAGGAAATTGGGGATTCCGGTAAGAACTCTTCCGGGAGATCAATATTTCTACACAAACCTACTGGTGGACAAACCGGATTTGGTTGTAAACCTTGTCGATACTCTGAAGGGAAGGGATAAACTTCAACCATCAGTACCCGCCGCTCTTGAGCTTGCAAATATTCCCTATACCGGAGCAGGAATGGAAGGTTTGATTATCGGCAACAATCGGAACCTGACCAAAAGACTTCTCATGGCCTATGATGTCCACACACCGCCCTTTCAGTTTGTCAGAAGAGCAGGGTCTGGCATTGATGAGGACTTGGGTTTACCTCTGATAGTCAAGCTGAATGAGGGCGGGGGAAGTGTGGGGATAAATAATCACGCGGTCAAAGAAACCTATCGGGCTGCAAAGTTACGGGTAAACAACCTGATTTCCACCTATCACGTTCCCGTAATAGTGGAGAAATTTATCGACGGTCCGGAAATAACGGTCGTGGTTTTTGACGATGGGACCAAAAGGCATGTTTTTATGGGACAAAAGGTATTCAGAACAAAGCCCGACGGGAAGCATTATTTTACAAGCTTTGAATCGTATGATGATTTAAAAGCGTATAAGTATGTTGCCGTAGAAGACGACTTGCGCTATGAGGTAACCAAGCTGGCAGTCAGGGCCTTCGGAGGATTGCAGCACAAGGATTATGCAAAATTTGACGTCAGGGTGGATGAAGAAACCGGCATGCCGTATTTTACGGATAGCAATCCGAATACGGCTTTCGGGCCGGATATGGGGCTTCCCATGACTGAGGTGATGGCAATGCACGGGGTCAGCTTTTCGGATGCCGTTGCCAGCCTGCTTTCAAAATACGCTAAAAATCTCTCCTAGTGCACCTGGACAAAACCCCTTTCGAGTCGTAAAATAGACCAATTATGGAACTTGAGAAGAACGTAAAAACCAGGAAGTTGCTTCAAAGGCTTCTTAAGCTTGAGGATAGGGTTGTCGGCAAACCCTTTCCCGGAATGAGGCGTGTCAGACAAATTTCAAGCTACCACTGCGGACCGGCAGTTATTTTGGAACTGTTTTCATTTTTGGGAAAAAATATCTCACAAATCGCGGTTGTCAGATCGCTAAGGGCAAAAAATAAAATCAAACGTTTGGGGCTTAATGTCAGCGACTTGGCCCGTGCTACCAAAATCTTAGGTAAAAAAGAAGTTGTCTTTTGGAAGAAACATGGGTCCACAATTAACGACCTTTCTCTGGCCGTAAATAAATTCGGCTACCCCGTGGGGGTGGAATGGCAGGGCGTTTTCTATGAGGATGAGGATGAAGACAACGGACACTATGCGGTCATTACCAAAGTCGACAAGAAAGCCGATTATTTAAGAATTTGCGACTCTTATTCAGATTTTGCGGGAGTGGATAGAAGGTTTCGAATCAAAGATTTTGAAAAGAGATGGTGGGATGTGAATAGAATCAAGAGCAGGGATGTTATTGATAAAAAAGTGATGTTTGTAATTACCAAGAAAGGTGAAACCTGGCCTAAAAAACTTGGAATGAGGAAAATCTGAGAGACCCCGATATCATTTCGATCTTCTGCGTTGTTCTTGCTCCACCAATCCGGCGCGAATGATTTATTTGCAAAGAGTAAATGTACTCCCATAAACAAAATTTTGGAGATATAATTGCTTGTGAGCAAAATTTTAGTTGCACCAAAAATAAATGAGTTATTATAGAAATATGGATCAGGTTAAAATCGTTGTTTTTGTTCCAAAGTCTCACGCAGATATTGTTAGACAGGCAATGGGTGATTCTGGAGCAGGAAAAATAGGGAATTATAGTCACTGCAGTTATTCTGTTGATGGAGTAGGTAGATATAAACCACTTAAAGGGGCACATCCTCACATTGGGGAAATAGAAAGATTTGAGGAAGTCGAAGAAGAAAGAGTCGAATGTGTCTGTGAAAGATCAAAAGCAAAGGAAGTCATATCGGCTATCCGAAAGGTTCACCCGTACGAAGAAGTTGCCTTTGATATTTACCCCCTTATTTCGGAAAGAGAGTTGTAGAGATCCTTTTGGGCAGGGGTGGAGAGAATCGAACTCCCGTTACAGGTTTTGGAGACCCGTGTCCTGCCACTGAACGACACCCCTAAGCGCTCCCATTATACCTTAAACGGCTTCATATTGAAAAAGGAAGGAGTTTGTAGTAATATCTACTATAGGTTGCACATTCAAATAACTAGTTAATTAAGGGAGGCGAAATGGCAGACAAATGTCAGGAAAGACCGAAAGTTGATTGGTCGAATAGACGTCTTTGCGACATTTTCACCGATTTGGATGGAAGTGTATGGCAAATTCAGGTGGACTATAACACCAATACGGTGTATCCCGTAAAAATTCAGGATGCACCCACACCTGTTAAGATGCACACCGGCCGGTGCTGCAAAGCACACGTTCGGCAAAAGTTTTAATTTGACTAGTTAGTCATTAAGTAGCACAAATGGGCACAACGCAACCTGGGAGAACACCTAAGATAACTTTTCAAAAACCCCTATCCTGCTTGGGATACCTTTTGAATTTTATCTGTGTTCTCCCGTGCCCGAAATATTTCTTCTACGGGGACTCAATCTTTTGCATTTACCCTGATCAGGGGGACTTTTTCCTGACTGGAGGGAAAAACATATGAGGATTTTGAAGTTCCGATTTCTTTGATCAACTCTTCTTTATTGAGGTATGCAATTTTACCGCTAAGATGCGGGGGTAGACTTTCTATTATGTCCTCAAATTCTTTGGGATCTACCATATTTGGGTTGGGGAGAATATCAATCCTGTCGGATAATTTGGAGCCGAGGGAAATCATATCCCGAACCATGGTCGGGTATGGGGAAATACACTGCAGCCGGCTGGCTTTTGGAAAACCTTTTTTGACAAGTTCTGAAGCGTCAAGAGAAAACAAAGCCGTTAGAGATTTTGTTTTGGTTTTTGGGAAAACCAAGTCTTCCGTTCCGGCCTGAATTTTTTCCGGGAATTTTCCGTTGGGATCAAATCCCATCACGGCACAATCTGCTTCCGCAAGAGCGGAATCAAGAGGACTAAGAGATGTCCCGTATCCTATTTCATAGATAAGCTTCAACCCGTTGTTTTTCAGGTTGGACGCCAATTTTTGAGCAATATCTAACTGGTTATCCTCGGATAAATGCTCAAAAGAAAAAGCGGGTAGCGGATATTTGATTCCGCGGTGTACATAGATAGTCCTTTTGGCGGATTCCAAGGAGTCTCTAAGCAAATCCTGATAGTAAATATTGTCGGGAAAGGGATTAAAAATTTCCTGTTTACCTATCTGCTCCATACAAGTTTAATGATACATTCTTTCATAAAATTGGAAAGATTGAAAAGGTATTTAGTTTGACTGGTTGCTTGCATAATGT
>DAHVYL010000059.1 GCA_027327685.1 Candidatus Woesebacteria bacterium | reverse complement strand
GGCAGATAATGCAAAATTACAGGCACAAATAACTGAAGCTCAAAGCCAGGATTTTATAGATAAACAAATCAGAAACAAACTTGGTCTTACAAAAGAAGGGGAAACTATAGTTGTGCTTCCGGATGAATCAATTGTCAGAAGTTTTGCTCCACCCACAACTACCAGTGAGGAAACTCTTCCTGATCCAAACTGGAAAAAGTGGCTGAAGCTGTTTATGTAGTGTCAGGGGTGGGGATCGAACCCACGAACCTCGGCGTTACAAATCTGGTGGCTACGATTGGGATCGAACCAATGACCTATCGCTTATGAAACGATCGCTCTAACCACTGAGCTACGTAGCCAAATTTGAGAAATCTGAATACCTTACGGCTGAGCTACCCTGACCTGTGCGTATTTTACCATTTTATTGCCCCTCTGTGCTATAATTGCGGTTAGTAAGTTTACATGCGGGGTAGTGTACAGTGCACGTGAGGCTCATAATCTCACAGGTTGGGCGCAACTCCCAACCCCGCAACAAGATAAAGAGGCTATGAAAGAGTGTGATTGGAGCTCTGGAGCCTCAAGACAATTAAGAAGCAATTAAGGTGGCACCACGGTTAATCCGTCCTTACAGATAGGGACGGATTTTTTGTTTTTCTGATACACTTAAATTGAACACATGAAGAAAAGAGTTTTTTCCGGTACAAGAGCAACGGGAAGGTTGCATCTGGGTAACTATTTGGGTGCGGTTAAGGGTTATCTGGAGCTACAGGACAACCCCGACTACGAGACCATTTACATGGTTATGGATTTGCATGCCATAACGACCCCGTACGATAAGGAAAAACTGGCAGAAAACACCAGGAATGTGGTCATGGATTATCTGGCCTGCGGGCTTGATCCTGAAAAGTCCATAATTACAGCACAATCATTGGTACCGGAGCATACATATCTTGCCCACATTCTTTCATCCGAAATCACGGTCGCCAGAATGCAGCACCTGCCGACATTCAAGGAAAAAGTAAAACAGCACCCCGATCATGTCACCATGGCACTCCTGAATTATCCGGTTTTGATGGCTGCCGACATTCTCCTTTATAAAGCAAGTTTGGTACCTGTTGGAATCGATCAGGAACCGCATTTGGAAGTAGCTCGAGAAATTGGAAGACATATGAACGAAAAATTTGGAACGGATTTTCCGGAACCAAAACGTTTTGTTACCAAAGGTGAATATGTGCCAAGTTTAACCGGGGAGGGAAAGATGAGTAAAAGTGTTGAAGGAAGTTTTATCAGTCTTACGGACGGCTCTGAAACAATTAAAAAGAAACTATCGGGAGCTCCCACCGATTCAGGGAGGGGAGAAAAAGTTCCCGAAAAAGGAGGCGTGGCCAATCTTCTGCAGTTGGTAGAGCTTTTTGAAGGTCTGGAGAATAGGAAAAAGTATGAAGAGCAATACCTTGGTGACGGTATTAGGTACGGGGAATTAAAAGCGGAATTGGCCGAATTTATTTTCAAAGAACTAGAACCTATTCAAAAACAAAGAAAAGTCTATGAGAACGACCCTTCCTTAGTTGACAGAATCATTAGAGAAGGGGCTGAAAAAGCAAGAGTAATTGCCGGGGAAACAATGAAAGAGGTGAGGAATAAAATCGGATTAATTAAATAAATGGACAGTATTACATTTGATAAATTTGAACAGGTGGACATACGCATAGGCACGGTTACTTTCGCCGAAGTTCCCGAGTGGAGCCATTGGGTAATGAAACTAAAAGTGGATTTTGGTCCCGAGATCGGAGAAAAACAGTGCTTTTCCGGAATAATGAAGTTTTATAAACCTGAGGACATTGTCGGAAAACAATTTCCCTTCATAGTGAATTTAGAACCCAGAAAAATGGGACCTGAAAAGGAAGTTTCCGAGGCAATGATGATAATGGCCGCCCCCGGAGACGAATTACCCGAAAGCGAAGCGGAAGAGACACCCCCTGTCCTTTTTCAGCTCCAGGATAAGGTTCCGAATGGGACAAAAGTTCGTTAATGGTGTAAAATGGACGCTCATATGGATCCAACCAAGTTTTTTAATCAAAATTCGTCCGGTAAAAAGACATCCGGGAAAGGCAAAAAACAGGTTCAAGTCAGGCTTCGGGTTAATCTTTGGACAATAGCGGCCACAATTCTCATCATCTTTTTTATAATCCCCGGGTTTATTGCGGCCGTTCAGACCATTGGAGGGTCGTCTAAGGAGAACGTTTCCCAGCTCATGAATGATATTAAATCCGACAAAGTGGATAAAGTGAATGTAGAAGGATCGAAACTTCTGGTAACTTATAGGGACGGTACAATCAGAACCTCCACGAAAGAAGACACGGAGAACTTTTCGGATCTTCTTAAAAATTACGGAATTGACCCATCAAGTGTGAATTATGAGATTGTCGATCAATCTCTTGCCAAGGTGATCGGAGACATTATCGGGATTGTGCTTCCGCTTATTCTCATGGTTGGATTTTTCTACTACATAATGCGTGCCCAGAACAGAGGAGCCCAGGATATTTTCTCTTTCGGTAGAAGTAAAGCAAAAATCTTTGCCAAAGGTAAGCAAAATGTAACCTTTGCCGATGTTGCCGGGGTAGATGAAGCCAAGAAGGAACTCGAGGAACTTGTTGATTTTCTTAAAAATCCTGCAAAGTATAGAAAAATTGGTGCTCGTACTCCCAAAGGAGCGCTTTTAGTGGGCCCTTCTGGTGTAGGCAAAACATTATTGGCCAAGGCTGTTGCAGGGGAGGCCGGAGTGCCGTTTTTCTCAATGGCCGGAAGTGAATTCATGGAAATGCTTGTCGGAGTAGGTGCCTCTCGGGCACGTGATCTTTTTGCTCAGGCCAAAGCAGCAGCCCCCTCAATCATATTTATTGACGAGATTGATGCAATCGGACGCCAAAGAGGCAGGGGTATGATAGGCGGTCATGACGAAAGAGAGCAAACACTAAATCAAATTTTGGTTGAAATGGATGGTTTTACCCCCAATGATAACGTAATTGTTATCGCAGCTACCAATAGAGGAGATCTTCTGGACCCGGCACTTCTCAGACCCGGAAGATTTGATAGAAGAATAGTTCTCGATATGCCCGATAAAGAGGGTAGACTGTCAATCCTTCATATTCACGCACGGGGCAAGAAGTTTGCCAAAAAAGTAGACTGGGGCAAGGTTGCCGATAGAACCGTTGGTTTTTCGGGAGCCGATCTTGAAAACATGCTGAATGAAGCTGCAATCGGTGCGGCCAGGGGCGGCAATAGTGAAATTTCAATGGCCGATCTTGAAGAATCTTCAACTAAAGTTAAACTTGGACCCGCCAAAAAGAGACTTCAAAGCGATGAAGATAAAAAATTAACTTCCTATCACGAGGCGGGACATGCCATCGTTACGCACTTTTTGAAGAATACGGATCCGGTTCACCGAATTTCAATAGTTGCCCGCGGAATGAGTTTGGGTCACACACTGATTCCTCCCGCCGGAGACAGAACCCATGAAACCAAGTCCAGACTTTTGGAGCAAATTACTGCAATGCTCGGAGGCAGGGCGGCCGAAGAGGTTGTGTTTAATGAGATGACAAGCGGAGCCGCAAGCGATATTGCCCAGGCTACAAAAGTGGCCCGTGCAATGGTTGTCGAATTCGGAATGAGTGACCTGGGACCAATTAATTTTGGTCCGGATATGGGAATGGGAGATTTCGGACAAATGGAATGGTATGAACAGGCGCAAAATTCTCCCGCTTTTATGGAGAAAATAGACTCCGAAACTAAAAAATTTTTGGATGCGGGCCTCAAGTTGGCAACAAAAATAATAAAAGAGAAGAGAAAACTTTTGGATAAAGTCAGCGTTGCCTTAATGGAGAAAGA
>DAHVYL010000058.1 GCA_027327685.1 Candidatus Woesebacteria bacterium | reverse complement strand
AGAAATAAAATTCGGGGACTTGAATATATAACAAGCCCCAGGACCTCCGTCGATTCATACTTGGAAAATCCAAACCTTGTCCAGGATATCAGGAATAAAGAACTCAAAGAACTTTCCCTTATTCTTAAAAAGTTTCTCGATATAAAAAGCCTTATCCGTATAGAGTGTTTTGACGTTGCTCATCTTCAGGGAGTGGGAGCGGGGGCTTCAATGGTTACGTTTTCAGGAGGAGTGGCCGAGAAAAAACACTACCGCCGTTTTAAAATACATCAGAAAAAAGGGCAGGATGATTATCAATCGATGAAAGAGATTTCGGAAAGGCGCAAAAAGCATCTGGCCGATTGGGGCAGACCCGACCTTATTATCGTAGACGGAGGAGTAGGACAGCTTTCGATATTTTTAAAAGAATTCAGAGAGGAGGGTATTCCCGTAATCGGTCTGGCTAAAAGATTTGAAACATTGGTTATTCCGAAAGAAAAGTTTGGAACTATCGAAATGGAAAAAATCAGACTTTCAAAAGGCCCTGCACTCAATCTCGTTCAAAGAATTAGAAATGAAGCCCACAGATTTGCCCAAGCATACCACCACAAACTTTTGAGCAGATTGTTATTTGAAAGCCGTCAATAAAATAGTCTATACTAAGGTAATGATCAGACGGGCAATCAAATACTTCCTGGTAAACTCCGTTACTTTATACCTTGTCTCGATGGCCGTATCCGGGATGGTCTTTGAGAACGGCACCAGTACAATCATATTAACGGGTGTAGCTCTGACTCTGGCCTCTTTCATAATTAAGCCGGTTATCAATGTGCTTCTTTTACCTCTTAACCTGATAACTTTTGGACTTTTCAGATGGGTGGGATACGCAGTCGCCCTTTATCTGGTGACTTTGGTTGTTCCGGGCTTTAGGGTCGGTGACTTTGTTTTCGGAGGGCTCTCGTCATACTGGATTTCGATCCCGGAAGTGGCCCTTGGAGGACTTCTTGCCCTGATCGCTTTCTCGTTTATCATTTCGATCACGTCCTCAATTCTTGATTGGTTATTAAAGTAGGAAGAATGGTATAATTACACCTGAAAATGAACGGGGTTCTAACTATCGTACAGATTGTCGTATCCATCGCCCTTATTGCCGTAATACTCATTCAGGCAAGAGGAACGGGTTTTGGCAGAGGCGGGGGTATGGGAGGAACGTCTTTTACCAGAAGGGGGTTGGAAAAACTCGTTTTCAGACTTACCTTTATTTTGGCCTTTTTATTTGTCGCCATATCTGTCCTGCGGCTTATTTCTTAATAATCAATGCTAAATCTCCGCTATATATTCAGGCTTATTGGAGCATTTTTTTCCAGATTTAAAATTCTGCTTCTTCTCGGAATCGGACTCGGGATTCTATTTTTTTTCCTTTTAAAATTTTTGATACCGGCTCTTAGCTTCACTCAAACAATGAGAATTGGCCAGACTGGAAGGTATACCGCAGCCAACCTGCCTACCCCCATCTTAAGACTGATAGGCGGCGGTCTGACCAAAATCGAGTCCGACGGAAGCGTTGTCCCCGACCTGGCCTCATCCTGGGAAACAACCGATAAAGGTAAAACCTGGATTTTTACACTCAAAGATGATATCTATTGGCAGGACGGCGAAAAAGTAATCAGTGAAACCATAAACTATCAGTTTACGGATGTAACAATCGAGCGGCCCGACGACAGAACTATTGTTTTCAAACTTCAAAATACTTATTCGGCATTTCCATCTGTGGTTTCCAAACCGACCTTCAAATCCGGACTTTTGGGAACGGGCGAGTGGAAAGTTGATAGGATCTCGCTAAACGGATCTACAATTGAAAAGATTAATTTAATCTCGGAAACTGAAGGCAATCTAGTCTATAAATTTTACCCCACTGAGGAGCGTACCAAGGTGGCTTTTGAGCTTGGGGAAGTAGATAGAATCGAGGACTTATTTAATCTGACGCCTTTTAATACCTGGCCAAAAGTCAAAACCGGTGAAGTTTCGGATACGGGAGAGTTTGTGGCAGTATTTTTTAACATGCAGGACGAGATACTGGGAGAGAAAGATGTGCGTCAGGCTCTTTCCTACGCAATAGATAAAAAGGGTCTTGGCGGAGTGCGTGCCATAGGCCCAATATCCGTGGATTCCTGGGCTTATAACCCTCAGGTAAAACCATACGACTACGACGCAGATAAAGCCAAAGAAATGATTAACGACTTTAAAGAAGTAAACAAAATGACCGATATAACCATCAGCCTGACGGTGCCCCCTCTTTTTTTGGACAAAGCGGAGATTGTAGCCGAAAATTGGCGGGCGGTCGGAATAAACGTAAATTTGCAGGTTGTTACCACCGTTCCGACTAATTTTCAGGCTTTTTTGGCTATCCTTGATATGCCGGATGATCCCGACCAATACTCAATCTGGCATTCCACCCAAACATCAACAAATATTACCGGATACGAAAACCCGAGAATAGACAAACTTTTGGAGGACGGAAGAAGTGAAATAGATCTGGCAGCCAGAAAGAAAATATACCTGGATTTTCAAAGATTTCTAGTTGAAGACTCTCCCGCGGCTTTTCTTTATTACCCAATTACCTATACAGTATCCAGAAAGTAGTTATCAAGTGGTCATTTAGCAATCTCCCCCCGAACCAGATCTTTTAACTGATCTGGGCTTCCCGACAGTTTGACTTTCGCGCCGTTGATATAGAATGTGGGCGTCTCACTCAGCCTGACTCTGTTGCCGTCATTGGTGTCTTTTGAAACAATATCTTTAACCTTCTGGGAGCCCATATCCGTCAAAAATTTCTCCGTATCAAGACCTAATTCTTTGGCATAGCCGATAAAAAGATCTGTGGGGTCGGAAACATCCGACCACTGGCTTTGAGTAGAATACATCTTTTCCTGCATCTCCCAATACTTCCCCTGAATTCCGGCTGCTTCTACGGCATATGAAGAAATCGGTCCGTTTTTATGTTGAGGCAAAGGATAATTTCTGAAAACATATGTAACCTTGCCTGCAAATTCGGTCAAAACATCTTTAACGTACGGGGCATAGACTCCGCAGGCGGGGCACTGATAATCTCCGAATTCAACCAAGGTGACTGTGGCCGAAGAACTGGCAGGTAGATAGCTTCCATCCACAAAACCTGAGGTTTTATAGACTCCTTCAGGAACCAAAATTGAGGAATTAATCGTACTACTGCTGTCGGAGTTTTCCGAGCCCCCCATTAAAAAGATACCGCCAATAATAACAGCAATCGTGACCAAGGAAACTATTAGGAAGACTTTATTCCTTTGGATAAAATCTTTCATAGAAATAAAGTATAGCAAAAAAACTGATAATTAATAATGTTAGATTATCGATCTCTGCTGAAATTAAGTATTTTACTATTCAACTCATGTCACCTATTATATTAATGTGCCTATCGTTAAATGCAAAACCTGCAGCAAAGATTTTTATGTTAAGCCAAGTTACCAGAAAATTGGCTGGGGAAAGTATTGTTCCACTATTTGTAGGTCCAAGTCTCAAATGAAGGGTGAAAAGTTTAGTTGCAACGTGTGCGGAAAACAAATTTACAGATCACCAAAGCAAATCGTACACTCAAAAAGCAGGCTCTACTTTTGCTCTAAAAAATGCCAAACTCTTTGGAGGAATAAGTTTTTTGTCGGTGAAAAACACATTAATTGGATTAATGGTGAGTATTCTTACAGAGAGATTTTAAAAAGGGCACATATAGATAAAATATGTAAATTGTGTGGTACAGACAATAAGCTAATACTTAATGTTCACCACGTCGATCACAACAGACAAAATAATCACATATCTAATCTTATTTGGCTCTGCTTCAACTGTCATTTTCTAGTACATCATGACCACAGGGTGGAAGAAAGTTTACAAAAACTACTAATTCGAGGATAATACGTGTATAAATGGTGATCGTAGCTCAACGGTTCAGAGCGCTTCCCTGTGGAGGAAGAGGCTGGGAGTTCGATTCTCCTCGATCACCCACATTATTTAGCCTAAGAAGTTTTTAAGGTGATGGGCTT
>DAHVYL010000057.1 GCA_027327685.1 Candidatus Woesebacteria bacterium | reverse complement strand
TTTTTTTGAAAGTTTACTTGAATTCCTGCAATCCTTCAGAAAAAGAATCGATCTTTCCGTTACCTGGCTACAATCAGCCAATAAGAGGGCGGAAAAGAAAAATTATTGGAATACCTACAAGAAAAAGGGGAGCTCCTTCCTTCTTTCCCCCGACCATTATCTCCAAAGATCGGCAGGGTAGTTTTTCAGAATCAACCTTGTGGACGCTGAGGGGCTCGAACCCCCGACCTCATTCACGTCAAGAATGCGCTCTAACCAACTGAGCTAAGCGTCCAAGCTTGTCTCTATGGCTATTATAGCCGAATTTCCTCCATACTTCAAAACGGTTTAGGGATAGCAATTGGGCCAGATTTCTTTATTTTCAACACTTATCGCGTAGGCTGCGGTTTGAACGGCTTCCTCCGCATTAAGGCGTAAATCAATATTTGTATCCTCGCCCATCTTACTTCTTATGTTTTTCCAGGTAACCGGACCAAATTGGAAAAGCCCTGCATAGCTTAAATTCTCTGCCAAAGGATTAAAACCCGACTCACAAAGTGCAATATATCTAAGAACATCCGGGCTTACGCTATATTGGGCAGCAAACCTATCCACAAATCCATTGATTTGTTGGGAGGAAAAAGCCGGTTGGGAAATCGGGGTTGGTGTCGGAGTGGGAGCTTTTATTGGTTTGGGAGTCATTTTTGGGGTTGGGGTAGGAACAGGGCTTGGTGAAGGGGTCGGGGTGGGGGAAATAACTGCCATGGAGGAAGTTGCCTCAGCCAGAATTTTTTCTTGCGGTTTTCCTTTTTTTATTATGCCCAAAGTGATAGCTTCGGAGGCAAGGACAAAAAGAAGAAAATATAAAAGAATGTTCTTCATCAACTTTGTTTTTTAGTTTTTTACTTCACAAAAAACCAAAAGAGGGCAGAAAGGGCGATTCTATAAATCCCAAACCAGGTAAAGTCGTGCTTTTTAACAAAATTAATCAGGAATTTTATGGACAGCATTGCAAAAATAAATGAAAGCACCGTACCGACAAAAAGAGTCAACGAACCCGTTTGGGAAATAAACTCCCTTGATTTGTAAATATCAAGGGCAGATGCCGCCAGCATTGTCGGAACCGCCAAAAGGAAAGAAAATTCGGTTGCCGTCGGTCTGTCCAATCCCGTAACCAGACCGCCAATTATCGTTGCCGCTGCCCGAGAAACACCCGGAATAACGGAAAATGATTGAAAAGTGCCGATCAAAAATGCCCGGCGATATGTTATCTCACCAAAGTTTTGTGCCTCTTTTTTCCTGCGTTTTAAAAACCATTCAACACCTATCAGAGCAACACCTCCCCAAAAAAGAGCGTTAAGAGTTACCGCGGAGCTACCCAAAAGAAAGTTTTTAATGACGGGATAGAAAATAAAACCGACCACTGCGGTTGGAATAAAAGCCACGATAATTTTTTTGACCAAATTGATACTTGATAAGAATTTCTTCATGTAAAGAACAACCACAGCCATAATTGCCCCAAGCTGGATTACAATCTCAAAAGTTTTAAGAAAATTTGTTTCAGTAATTCCCAGAAGCTTCGAGGCTAAAACTAAATGCCCTGTTGAAGAAATAGGCAGAAATTCCGTCAAACCTTCAATTATCGAAAGAGCCAAAACATCCAGAAAATTCATAAATTAATATTATTATTTTTTCGTTCAAAAGAAAAACAGGTA
Source organism: Candidatus Woesebacteria bacterium (assembly GCA_027327685.1). GTDB lineage: Bacteria > Patescibacteriota > Microgenomatia > UBA8517 > UBA8517 > UBA8517. The sequence goes on along the minus strand of DAHVYL010000057.1, from coordinate 2,493 downwards.
AAATAAATAATCAGAAATAGTATATATCATTCTTTTGTGCCACTACGTATTTGGCCGTTCAATCCAATTCGAGCTCGTATTCCTAATCGGTTCTATGATAAAATACCTCCTTAAGGGGCCCGTCGTTTAATGGTAGGACATGTGGCTGGCAGTCATAGGACGCGAGTTCGATTCTCGCCGGGTCCACTCTCGCATAAATCAAGCTAAAGGAGTATAATATACCTATAGGCTATCTAAGCCGCGTATTTAAAGGCGGCTTTTTTTAATGAAATCATATGGAAATAAGCAGAACTTGTTTCCTCAAGGTATAAATTTATCATATTATGGAAATCAGAAATGTTGCCATCATTGCTCACGTTGACCACGGTAAAACTACCCTGGTTGACGCCCTTTTGCACCAATCTCACACGGAAATGAAAAAGGAGGTTGCCGAGCAGAGTACCATCTTGGACTCAAACGAGCTCGAGCGTGAACGCGGAATTACGATATTTTCCAAAAATGCTTCCGTTGAATGGAAGGGTGTCAAAATAAACATCATCGATACTCCCGGCCACGCTGATTTCGGCGGTGAGGTCGAGCGTGTCCTTTCCATGGCCGACGGCGCACTCCTTTTGGTCGATGCCAAAGAAGGTCCCATGCCCCAAACCCGTTTTGTGCTTCGCGAGGCTCTTAAGCTGGGACTTAAAATTGTAGTGATCGTAAATAAAATCGACAAAAAGGGGGCAAGACCCGAATGGGTCCAGGGCAAAACCTTTGATCTTTTTGTTGAACTGGGCGCCGATGAAGAAACGGCTTTTTTCCAAACAATCTATGCTTCAGGCCGCGACGGGAAGGCTGGGACAGAACCGGATATTGAGAAGATGACCGACATTTCGCCCATCTTTGACGCAATACTGGAACACATTCCTGCTCCGAAAACCAGTAGCGAAGGACCTCTCCAGATGCTTGTGAGTAATATCGGCTATGACAACTACAAGGGAAGAATTGCCATCGGAAAAATCCATGCAGGAAGCATTAAAAACGGACAGGATGTTGCCCATATCAATAGGGAAGGACAAATTAAGAAATATAAAATCACCTCTCTTTGCACCTTTAAGGGTTTGGGTAAAATTGATGAAGCCGAAGCCCTGGCCGGAGACATTGTCACGGTTACCGGAATTCCGGATATTAATATCGGTGAAACAATTGCGGATCCTACCAGTTCTTTTTCCCTACCTCTTTTGGAAATCGAACAGCCGACCGTAAAAATGGTTTTTATGGTCAATAATTCTCCTTTTGGCGGTAAAGAAGGGGAGTTTAAAACATCAAGCCAGCTTAGGGCCAGACTTCACAAAGAACTTGAAACGGACGTTGCTCTAAAAGTTGAGGACAATTCGGACGGGACTTGGACTGTATCCGGCCGTGGAGAGCTTCACTTGGCAATTCTTATTGAACGCATGAGAAGGGAGGGTTATGAATTTCAGGTAAGCCGCCCACATGTTATTAATCATGTTGTTGAAGGAAAAACCCTGACCCCGTACGAAAAGATCTATGTTGAAGTTCCCGAAGAGCATTCCGGAATCGTTATTCAAAAAATGGGCATGAGGCACGCCAAAATGGATAATATGGAGACGACCGAAGGGGTTACTTTTTTGGAATTTACGGTGGCAACCAAAGAACTGATCGGATTCAGAAGCGAATTCATTACCGATACCAAAGGTTTGGGAATTATGAACGCGGCTTTCTATGAATTTCTCCCAGACGACGGATTTACCCGCGAACGCGAGAAGGGTTCTATGGTTGCCTATGAGTCGGGTGAAACAAGGCTTTACGGAATGACTCAGGTGCAGGATCAGGGAGAGCTTTTCATAGGCCCTGCAGTAAAAGTCTATAAAGGCCAGGTTGTCGGGCAGCATTCAAGAGGCGGGGACCTGAGAATTAACGTCTGTAAGGAGAAAAAACTTTCAAACATGAGAAGTAAGGGGGATGGAACAATGGAACACTTTAACACCCCCCGCATAATGGGTCTTGATGACGCGCTTGAATATATTGACGACACCGAACTTGTTGAGGTTACTCCAAAATCCGTGAGAATAAGAAAAATTATTTTGGATGAAGTTGAGGCCAGAAAAGCGGCCAAACTGGCAAAACATTAATTAGTGGTATACTGAGAGTGTATATGCCAAAAAGCAATCTTCCACCTGCCAAATTAAGCGAGGTCAATGTTAAAATCGGGAGTGTATCGGTTAAAAGTGAGAAACCTTCCGAAAGCGGTGCTGATGTGCAAAAATCACTTAAGTCACTTGAAAAAGCGGCAAAAGAGAAAGTGTTTGTAGAAAATGCAAACTTCCAAATCCAATAAACCGCTTCGATATATTCTCCTGGACACCAACATTTTTGAGCACTTGGGAAACACTGATCTTTATCCTCAAATTATAAACATATTAAAAGATGCCGTAAGTAAGGGTTACGGGTTGGCTCTGTCTCAATTCTCTATATTGGAACTGCTGGATA